>CAXNIQ010000158.1:0-3028 GCA_964202465.1 Ilumatobacteraceae bacterium | reverse complement strand
GACTTGATTTTCTGATTCATCACCTGAAATCTGATAAGTATCCGGAAATAACAATCCTTCAAGCGAAGTTTGAGACTCGGGACGATACGACGAAGCCACTGTCGGATCTTGTGTGGCCTGATAGAAAAGATCGGCGTTGAGTCTCAACGTTTTTTCGGCCAGTCGCCGACCCATTTGCGCAACTGTAAAACCTTCAGGGAATGTCACCTTGATAAATGTCGCCGACGGAGGGATAGAGAGAACCTTCATGATGTTGCCCATGTGATCATGAGGTTTGATCGTGTAATAACCAGGTGCGAGTTCGATGCCACCCTTGCGCGCTACATACCAACGAAACACCCCAGCGCTCGTAATAAATCCTTCAGACTCGAGTCGTGTACTCACGCTCGACACGCTGTCGCCTTCGTTGATAGTGAACGACACGCCTACGCCCGTGTCGCCTGAAGGGTTTACTTTCTGCAAGTACCACAGGCCAACTGCCCCCAACAGCAGTGACAGACAAACAACAGCGGCTATCACCACGCGAACGAATGGTGCAATCTCGCGATAATCACGCGGCTCAAGATCAAACTCGAGATCCGACTCGAGATCCGAACTCAATACATCATCCCATGGATCTTCATTCCAATTATCCGCCTGAGGTGTCGAAGCCTTTGAACTGGTGAGTAGAGGATCAATCATGCGCAACACGATTTCGTTGAGCATCAAGCCAAGACTGCAACATCACTGCTGCTGCAATCTTGTCAATCACATTTTTTCGATCTTTTGCAGGCACGTTATTCTCTTGCAAAATCTGATGCGCGCTCACCGTTGTCAATCGCTCGTCATAGGTGAGCACTGGCACTCCAACAACGCTAGTCATTTGAGACACCTCGATAGTGGCTGATTGTGCAGCAGCACCGGCTGCCCCCGACATACTGAGTGGCATTCCTACAACAACACAATCAATTTCGTATTCCTTCACGATCGCAGCAATTGCTTGATGGTCTTGCAATCGAGAACCACTTCGATTCAACACTTGCAGGGGCGAAGCAAGAGTCCCGCTTGCATCACTTGTTGCAAGGCCGATGCGCTTTGTCCCGAGATCAACCCCGAGCGCACGCATGTTAAAAACCGATGGATCCAGTCGCTACTTTTCTAGCAATCTCGAGTGCTTCGTCGAGTGCCTCAGGATTTTTTCCGCCGGCCGTAGCAATGTCTCCCTTGCCACCACCGCCACCGCCAACAGCCTTGGCAGCATCCTTTATCAAGTCGCCAGCAGAAATTGCCACGCCACTAGAAACTGTGGCAACAAGACCGACTCCACCAGTATCGGTGACTCCGCCCAACACAACGAGTTGAATCTGGGCATCTTGACGAACCGCAAGTGCCAATTCTCGCAAATCATTTGCGGTGATTCCATCCACTCTCGCAACAACGATGCCATTGACGTGTTTGGCTACGAGTTCACCTGCTTGCAAGCGTGCCTGTGCGCCTCGTAATTGCTTGATCTCGTCTTGCAATAACTTGACCTCAGAAAGTTTGCGCTTGAGTGAAGGCTCGACATCGGTGACGCTCACACCCAATAAGTCTGCAGCAGCATCAAGCATGCGAGACCTCTCCAATATGAAACTTAAAGCGTTCTCGCCCGTCACCGCTTCGATGCGACGCAAATTTGATCCGATCGATGACTCCCCAACAATCTTGATCACGCCAATATCGCCAGTAGCCCGAACATGGGTGCCACCACACAATTCGATCGAGTTACCAGCCTCGAGCACCCGCACGACGTCGCCGTATTTATCGCCGAAAAAAGCAATGGCGCCCGCTGCAGTCGCTTCGTCTTTTGACGTCTCGTAGTTTCGCGTCTGGGTGTTTTGCAAAACCTCACGATTGGCCAGGTGCTCAATTCGCTCGATTTCGTCTGTCGTCACGCTCGCATAATGACTGAAGTCAAAACGAAGTCGCTCATGAGATACCAACGATCCAGCTTGTTTGACGTGCTCGCCAAGAACTTGACGCAACGCCCAGTGCAAAATGTGAGTGGCGGTGTGATTGCGTCGAGTTGCGTCACGCGTTGCAACATTTACGGCAACCTTCACCTGCTGATCGGGCGAAATAGTGCCCTTTACGATCTGGCATGTGTGTTTTCTCAAACCAGGTAAAGCAAATGTCGTGTCAACAACCCGAGCTTCGCCAGTTGACGATGTAATGACACCTTGGTCGCCTACCTGACCACCACTTTCGGCATAACACGGTGAAATATCAAGAAAAATTTCAACCATCTGATCGTCGTTTACGCCGTCACCGGAGTCTGTCTTTGCTACAACTGGCAGCACAGCCAGTACAAGGCCTTGACTGTTCGTGTGCTCGTACCCTACAAACGTTGTTGTTCCATGCTGTTCCATGATCGCGCGATAGCTCTCAATTGAAGATTCGTCAAGGCTCGCACCTTTTCGCGCCGTCTTGGCGCGCATGCGCTGCGCCGACATCTCTTTTTCAAAACCGTCGATATCAACTTCAACATTTCGCTCTCCTGCAATTTCCTGCGTCAGCTCAAGCGGAAACCCGTATGTGTCGTGCAACAAAAACGCCGTGCTACCACCCAGTGTCTTTGCACCACCGGACAATTCATCTTCAAGGATCGTTACGCCTGTCTTTAACGTTTGGCGGAAACTCTCTTCTTCCTTAGTCAAGACTCCCAAAATAAAATCCCTATTGGTATCGAGTTCTGGGTAAGCAGAACGCATGACTTCAAGGGCCGTCTCGGTAAGTTTCGGCATCACGAGCTTTTCTGTGCCAAGCAAATAGGCATGTCGCACCGCACGACGGATGATTCGTCGCAGCACATAGCCTCTGCCTTCGTTTGATGGAAACACGCCGTCATTGACGAGCATGGTTGCTGATCTTGCGTGCTCGGCCAACACGCGCAAGCTGAAACTGTCTCGATCGCTGTAATCGCCGGCGCGATACTTGGCCGATGTCAGCGATTGCGCTTGTTCGACAAGCGGAAACAACACGTCAGTTTCCCAAACAGAATCTGTCCCCT
>CAXNIQ010000157.1:0-3044 GCA_964202465.1 Ilumatobacteraceae bacterium | reverse complement strand
TTTCGTGCTCCGCCAGTTCTCTCAAAACAAGCTCCGCAGCATCATTATCGCTTGGTGCACAGAATTGGCACTGATTTCAGGTCTGTACACACTGTGGCGTCTTGCAATGACACTCCCCCTCGACCACGCGCCAGGGGCGATTGAACGAGCTCGGCAAATTGATCGACTGCAACAGTGGTTCCACATTCCAACTGAACTCTCACTGCAACATTTTGTACTGAGGTACGACTGGCTGGCTCGCTCAACCAATGCTTTTTATGCCGTCGCCCATGTGCCCGCCACGATTGTCTTCATGATTTGGTTGTTCTGGCGACACCGTGAGGTGTATTCACGATGGCGCAACAGCCTTGCAATGCTGACCGCTGCGTGTTTGGTGATTCGCTACATACGCGTCGCACCACCACGCTTTCTACCTGAGCTTGGCTATGTCGACCTGGCCACTCGTTATGGGCTCTCGGTATATGGACCAGTCGGCACCGGTGTTTCTGACCAATTTGCCGCGATGCCATCGATACACGTTGGTTGGGCTGCACTAGTTTCATTCGGCATTGTTGCCGCGTCGACCAGCAAATGGCGCTGGGTCTTTTTGGCACATCTTGTGCTGACTGTGTATGCAGTGACTGCGACCGGCAACCATTGGTGGCTCGACAGTATCGCTGCAATCGCGCTTCTCTTCGCTGCCCTGTGGATCGACGACAATGGGCTTCTCGCACTACGTACAAGGTCTAATCCAATCGGCAAAATTACTACTTCGTGATTTTCACGGTGTCGACGTCACCAGTTTTTGTGAGCGTCACCGTTATTCCCTTGTAGGTAACCGTGTCACCTTGTAGCAACAGCTTGTTCAAAGCGTTACTCGGATCAGGATTGGTGTCTGTTGTTGGTGTTACGTACTTCGACCATGCCTCTTTCACAATCCCCTGTTGTTCACCAGAGCGGTCGGTGTCTTTAGTGGTATCGATGTAATACACAAGCACGCCGTAGGTTCCGGCACCCAAGCGCGCGCCCCAACCTTCGGCCCGGTGTGACTCGACAACAAGCGCTTCAGTTGTGGAAATTGGAACAACCACGCCACGCATTCCGTGTTGCAGTCGCTCGAGTGGAATCAATTGGGTTTCAAGCGTTGTTGCACTATTTGGCATGCAATACAGTTCATCCGCACCCATCCACCCTGCAAAAAACGTATCCCACACGTTGAGCGTGACCGAACTCCCGTTTTGGTTATCCATAATGCTCAGGTTTGATCGCGGCGAATGACCCGCGAGCCCCATTGGGTGACCCCACTCATGAATCCAGAAACTCCAGAGCTCGTATTTATTTTTATAGAAATACTCGCCACCGCCGAACAAGTTCTTTACGGGCCCTTCGGCGGAATTCACTTGCCAGTTAGCCATTCCAATTCCATCATTGAGATCGTGAATTGTTTTCGGAAACAAAACAAACACGAAATCAGAGTTCGTAAAGTCAATAGAAGGATCAGCAAGAGAAACAATTTCTTGTGCCATCGGAAGGACCGTTGCGCGATCTCCTTTTATAAGTGCATAGCCCGGCACGGGTTTGGACATACGAAGCCAGCGCTTTGGATACTGCCAATTGAATGACAAGGTTCCGTTTGAGGTGAACTCAAACCATTTGTTGTACTCAGAAATTTGAGCATCTGCAGCAGTCAATTCTTCAGCCGTTCCCACAGCATCAGAGAAATCGACAGCAATAAATTGAATATTTGACACTCCGGTTGATGGAAGTGTCGGCGTTCCGCTAGTTCCGCGCGGGAATCCGATATTCCACGGCTGAAACTTGTTGATGCGCGCTTCGCTGAGTTTGCACGCATCGAGCGCACTTCCCCCCGCTTGCATTGAGATTGCTGCTGGGCTAGTCGACAATTTGAACCACTTATTCGTGCCGCCCGAGATTGCTCGGCACTCGAGATACCCGACACTCTGTATCGATTTATCGCCCTTATTGGTGCATACTTCTCCATCTTTGGCAAGCGCACCAGCCACTGTCGTATTGCTCGCCGCGTTATTACTCACAGTAAGCGTCAAAAAACTAGCCGCATCAGAATTCTTGTAACTACTCAAGTCGCCTGTGCATGCATTTGGAAATCCAAAATCTCGAACGTATGTCCATACTTTGACATCGCCAGACGTCGTTGGTGCAGTTGCGGTTCCTGTGAAGGTTGCCGTGTTTCCACCGTTACTTAATATCGGAACCCCAAACTGCGCCCCGGCAAATCCAGGCACATTCATCCATGCACGCATTTCTGGATAACGCGGACTACCAGTCAACGACATGATCGGGCCACAACTGATAACTGAAGTAATCGTAAGTTGGGCGCCTGGCCTTATTGGGTTAGGTGAAACTGTGGTTGTCCAAGACGTGATACCCACTGGTCCATTGACACCTTTTGATGTGGTGGCATTTGCATTTTTGGCAGTTGGTGCAACCTTGACCCACTTGAGCACCTTGCCCGACTTGGTGCACTTGTACTTCACACCCTTCGTTGTCTGCATGATTCCAGCCTTGGCGCACTTGCCACCTGCTGTAGCTGCCTCTACAGGTATTGCGATGATGAGAGCTGCACCAATCACCAAGATCGCTACAAGGCGAATATGGCGTCCCATATCTGCCACGATAATACCTATGAACAACCACCCTTGGAACAAGTCGTTCGAATGGCAAAACCACACTGCCACGAGTGGCGTTCTCTCACAGGCTCAAATCGATCAGTTCGATCAAGATGGATATGTCGTTGTCAACGATATTTTTTCTTTAGATGATCTACGTGACCTCGTTGCAATTACCGACGCCGCCGACGCCGAGGCTGTTGCAGTGCTTGCAGCCCAACCGAACGAGCGCATTGCAATCTCCGAAAAAGGCGCCATTACTTTTGCAGGACAACTCGCGAGCAAAATTCCAGAACTACGCAAGTTCGTAAAGAATCCAATAATCATGGGAGCATGTCGCGATCTTGTCGGGCCCAACGTGCGCATGTATCACGATCAAACCGTTTATAAACAAATTGAAAAACCACGTCGGTTTCC
>CAXNIQ010000156.1:0-3052 GCA_964202465.1 Ilumatobacteraceae bacterium | reverse complement strand
CAGAGCAACGGACTGTTAATCCGTGGGTCGTGGGTTCGATCCCCACCCTCGGAGCGCAAGGTTAAACGGGCCAGTAGCTCAGTGGTCAGAGCAGGGGACTCATAATCCCTTGGTCGTAGGTTCGATCCCTACCTGGCCCACAGGCAATTATCGATCGGCAATGTTTGAATGAGAAGGTGATCCACGTGTCAAACAGCAATCAGTCAGGCGATTTTGACGATGTCTTCGCTGCCAATCAGGTTTTTGCGAATTCATTTGAAGACTCGCATCTCACCGGCACAGCAACTCGTGGCCTAGCCATTGTGACGTGCATGGATTCGCGTATCAACCCGCTTGCAGCGGTGGGCATGCAGGCTGGTGACGCCAAGATTCTGCGTAACGCAGGCGCGCGAGTTACCGACGACGTATTGCGCACACTTGTGCTTGCCACATACCTGCTTGGTGTCAAGCGAGTGTTGGTGATGCCGCATACCGATTGTCGAATGGCCAACAATAATGAAGCCGAAATTCACGCCATGATTCAAGACCAACACGGTGTAGACACACGAAGCATTGAGTTTCGCACTGTTGACAACCAGCAGTCAGCATTGATCAATGACGTCACGCGCATTCGCTCATTCCCGTTCTTGCCAAAGGGTCTCGTCGTGGTCGGCGCGATTTACGATGTCGCCACGGGGCTCTTGAACAGCGTTGAATGCTAGCAATCAGCATCTATGGACATCATGTCTCCACTCGTCGGGACCATTGTCAAGATTGGTGTCGCTCGATCGCGGCAGGTGACAAGAGGCGATGAGTTGATGATCATCGAATCGATGAAAATGGAGCACCCCATTGTCATCGATCGCTCTGGAACTGTTGCAGAGATTTGCGTAACCGTGGGTCAGACAGTGATTGAGGGGCAATTACTCATTCAAATCAACGAGACGGTCAGTGCTCAAGATGTGCAAACTCAAGATATGCAAACTCAAGACCACTTGACCAGCAGCATCGACGGGCAAATTGGTGCTGATAAAAACAACGAACGCAGCGACCTCGCTGCATACAGAAAACGCCGAGCACAAACCCATGATGACAACCGCACAGATGCGGTTGTTAAGCGCCATGCTCGTGGTCAGCGAACAGCACGGGAAAATATTGCTGATCTCGTTGATAAAAATTCTTTTTCCGAATATGGAAGTTTTGCCGTGGCGGCACAACGTGGGCGACGCACGGAGGATGAACTGATTTCTACAACACCCGCAGACGGACTCGTGTGCGGTATTGCCTCCATCAATGGCGATCTTTTTGACAGCGACAAAAGTCGTTGCGCTGTGCTCAGTTACGACTACATGGTCTTGGCTGGCACCCAAGGTTTCATCAACCATCGCAAAAAAGATCGATTGTTTGACATTGCACAACGATTGCAATTGCCAGTGGTGTTGTTTGCTGAAGGCGGGGGTGGACGCCCGGGAGACACCGATGCGCCAGGTGTCGCCGGTTTGGATGTGATGTCGTTTGCGGCGTTTGCAAAACTGTCCGGACTGGTGCCGCTTATTGGTATTGCATCTGGTTATTGTTTCGCGGGCAATGCTGCGCTGTTGGGTTGCTGTGACGTAATCATTGCAACCGAAAACTCGAACATCGGCATGGCCGGCCCAGCAATGGTCCTAGGCGGTGGTTTGGGAACGGTTGCACCGACTGCCATTGGCCCGATCGCTACTCAATCAAAAAATGGTGTAGTAGATATTCGTGTAGCCGACGAACAAGCAGCTGTCACAGTGGCTCAGCGGTATTTATCATATTTTCAGGGCACGACATCGAATTACAAGCGCCATGACGATGAGCTATTGCGCAATACCGTGCCCGAGCAACGCACTCGTATCTATGACGTGCGAAAAGTTGTCGAACTGTTGTGCGATATTGACAGCCTGCTTGAATTGCGCGCCGAATTTGGTGTTGGCATCATCACTGCATTCGGTCGCATTGAAGGTAAGCCAGTTGGCGTCGTCGCCAACAATCCATCACATCTTGGTGGAGCGATAGATGTGGATGGTGCCGACAAGATGTCCCGATTCGTCCAACTCTGTGATGCATTCGATATTCCGTTGATCTCGTTGTGTGACACACCAGGTTTTATGGTGGGTGTCGATGCCGAAGAAGGAGCGCAAGTGCGGCATTTCGCAAGGTTGTTTGTGACTGCCGCGAGTGTGACGATCCCATGGCTCACCGTTGTCTTGCGCAAGGGTTATGGTCTCGGCGCTCAGGCTATGGCTGGGGGAAGTTTTCACGCCAAAGAAATGATTGTGGCCTGGCCGACCGGCGAGTTCGGAGGTATGGGTTTAGAAGGCGCCGTGCGACTGGGATTCAAACGTGAACTCGATGCGACGGCAAACATAAGTGAACGAAATGCTCTCGAACAACGTCTCATCGCTCAGGCTTATGAGCGGGGTGGGGCACTGAACATGGCCAGCCATACCGAAATCGATGATGTGATCGACCCTGCCGATACGCGTTCGAGGCTTATTTCGATTCTTCGGGCATGCCCAATACCACAGTCCAGAAACTCAAAAAAGCGCCCGATGATCGATACCTGGTAGGCATGGCTATCCATTTTGGAGTATTCTGTATCTACCAACAAACACGCGTGTCTATATGGATACGTAAGAGGGAGAAAATAAAAATGAGAAAGCAGACTATGAAAGGTCTTGCTGTTGGTTTGGTAGCAGTGTTCGCACTTGCCGCATGTGGCGGTAGTGACACAGCATCAGACACAACTGCAGCCGCAGTAGATACCACCCCAGCCGCTCCAACAGGTCTCGCCTGTGAAGTCACCGACACCGGTGGCGTGGACGACAAGGGTTTCAACCAGATCGCATACGAAGGTCTTCTCCAAGCAGCAGAATCTTTGGGTGTTTCAACTGAAGTGCTCGAATCAGCAACAGATGCTGACTACGCACCAAACTTGCAGTCATTCATCGACAAGGGTTGCAACGTCATCGTAACTGTGGGCTTCTTGCTCGCAGACGCAACCAAAGTTGCTGCAGAAGCAAACCCAACCGTTCAGTTCGCAATT
>CAXNIQ010000155.1:0-3053 GCA_964202465.1 Ilumatobacteraceae bacterium | reverse complement strand
TGAAATTGATCGTGTCCGCAAAGACACCAAGTTTATAAATCGCGTCAAACAGCTCGCAGAGCGTGATCGCGAAATACTTGACGAACTTGCCAAGTGAGATACCTCACGCTTGCTGAAGCGTGAGCAACGACGGTTACTGGGATTAGCGAGTTGGGCGCTTGAAGTTGAGCGCGGCATCAATCAAGAGTCGCGTTCCGTATCCAGTCATTCCCTTTTGCAACCAACCGCTGTCAGCGTTTGACCACATTGGTCCTGCAATGTCGAGGTGAGCCCATGGCACGCTGCCAACAAACTCATCCAAGAATAATGCTGCAGTAATTGCACCTGCTTCGCCACCCACGTTTTTCATGTCAGCGACTACCGAGTCGAGCCCGACGCGATACTCGCGCTCGAGCGGCAACTGCCACAGTTTTTCGTCGGTACGCGCAGCCGATGCAGTCAACTGATCGATCCACTTTTGATTGTTTCCCAACACTCCGGCCATGCCTTCACCCAACGCACGTGCACATGCGCCAGTCAGCGTTGCAATGTCAACAATCGCGTCTGGTTTTTGATCTACAGCAAGTGATAAGCCATCGGCCAGAACTAAACGGCCTTCCGCATCAGTGTTAAAAATCTCGACAGTCTTGCCATTGTGCATGTGCAACACATCACCCATGGCCATTGCACTACCCGAGGGCAAGTTGTCGGTGCACATCAAGTAACCGGTTACTTGGTTTGTGCAACCGAGTGCCTTGAGCGTTGACATCGACGACAACACTGCAGCCGCACCGCTCATGTCGCCTTTCATCATCGCGTGCGATGGGTCGGATGGCTTGAGTGAAATACCACCCGAGTCATACATCACGCCTTTACCCACCATGATCATGTGAGGCTTCGAGTTTTTCTTTGCGCCACCTGCAGGCTTATATGTCAAACGCACCATTCGTGGTGGCTCAACGCTGCCGCGGTTGACACCAATAATGCCGCCACAACCCATTGCCAACAATTGGTCCTTATTAAACACTTCAACTTTCAAACCTGTCTCGCCCGCGATGCGTACCGCATGGTTGGCAAACATCGTTGCAGTCAGGTGTGCAGGAGGCATGCTCGCAAAATCACGTGCCATATTGGCGGCATTGGCTATCACCTGGCCGCGCTTTGCACCAGCCTTCAGTTGTGCCGAATTGGCCGTTGTGCCAACAAGAGTCACCGATGACAACTTTGGCGCCTTCTTATCAACTGTTTTCAAATCGGTATAGCGATGCACGGCGAGCGAAATACCCTCGACCACTACTTGTGCGGCCAACTTGCGATCTACTTTCGCCACACCAGCAAGCGTTGTTGCTACTGAGCCAAACATTGAGGTCGCACGACCAAATGCCGCAGCCGACTTACGCAACGAATCTGCAGTCACTTTCGACGACTCGCCAATGCCAATCACCACCGTCACCGCACCGCGATCGGCAGCGATCACCGATGTCTGCCCAACCTTGCCCGAAAAACCAACGGCCTCAAGTGCCTTGCGCGACAACGAAACCTCTTTAGGCATCGCACCATCTGTCGACACCGCAATACCGATTGCGCTCACATCTGCTGGAGTTTTGCTCGCTACTTCAAAGTTGATTGACATTTCTTCTCCTCGTTTGATGAATTGTGTTTGTGACTGTATAAATATTTTAAATGACGTCTTTCACTGCCAACGACTCGCCTTCTTGCCAACGAGCAAGTGTCCACAACAAGTCGCTCAACCTGTTGAGATATGGAGTCGACTGTGATGGCGGTGGAGCAGCAGCCAACGAATGACGCTCGGCTCGGCGTGCAACTGTGCGACCAACATCGAGCAGTGCAGACACTCTATTTTGTCCTGGCACAACAAAGTCGGTTGGCGGCGTAAAGCGTTCGTCAAGCGAGTCGATCATTGTTTCCAAATGAGTCACCATTTCGGCTGTTACTCGCGTCTTGCCGTCAACCAACTTGTGCCTGTTTTCGGGCAACGTTGCCAACTCGGCCATCAACACCCACAGGTCTCTACAAATATGCACCACCATGTCATCGAGCTCGGTGCCTTTGCCAGCTTCGGCGCGCACCAAGCCCAAGATCGACTGTGCTTCATCAACCGCGCCATACGCCCGCGGCAACGCAGAATCTTTGCCCACGCGACCGCCATAAAAGAGACCCGTGGTTCCATCGTCCCCTGCTCGGGTATATACCTTTTCGCGCGCCATGACCCTTTCACGATACTTGACAACTACAGCAACGCTGATGTCATACTTTGCGCACTCGCGTACACATCATCCTCACAAAGCCCGTACATGGGCCTAAAGAGATTGAGGATCCATGAGCCAGCAAGCAGTCATACACGACATCAACCAGATCGGAAACCTGATGGCAGACCAGCCCGAAAAGACCAAAGACTCACCCGCGACCGTTCAAGACCTTCGCAACATGGGCATCGCCATCGATGCCAATTTCATGGTGATACGCAGCGAGATGACAAATGGATTTACCAAAGTCGAGTCAGATTTCAAATCTGTGCGGGGCGAAGCAAAGGCAGAGTCCGCATTACTGCGCAGCGAAATGGCAACCGGCTTCGCCAAAGTCGAGTCAGATTTCAAATCTGTGCGGGGCGAAGCAAAGACAGAGTCCGCATTACTGCGCAGCGAAATGGCAACTGGCTTCGCCAAAGTCGATGCGCGGTTCACGACAATTGACGCCGAGTTCAAGACTGTACGGAGCGAAATGAAAACGGGATTTTCTGACGCCAAAGAGTCACTGACACGATGGTCAATGGGAATCTTCTTCTCTGTCGTCGCGTTAGTTATTGCTGTCGTGGGTTCAATTCTTTTTCGTTAAAACCCAAACTGGGTGCTTGACAGCCAGAGCACGGTGTGGGTAATGATCCTTTCATGACCTACTTTTCCCTCTCACAGCAAGTAACCGGTAGTGACCTCAACACGCTTCAACGAGATTTCGATACAGAAGTGAGACAACTCAAATCAGAGATAAGACGACTCGAATCATCAATAGCTTCCACGGAGTCAACCCTCCAGCACAAAATGGTGATGGCAGAA
>CAXNIQ010000154.1:0-3053 GCA_964202465.1 Ilumatobacteraceae bacterium | reverse complement strand
TGCAGAAGTTGACGCAGTTATTGCAAAATCGAAAGCAGCTTTTCCTGAGTGGCGTGCAACAGGTATGTCACGTCGTGCAGAGATCATGTTCCGCACACGTGAGTTGCTGGACGCCAACCGCAAAGAACTTGCCACGTTTTTGACGCTTGAGCACGGCAAAGTGCCAAGCGATGCACTCGGTGAAATTGCTCGCGGTATCGAAAACATCGAGTTTGCCTGCGGTATTCCGGCATTGATGAAAGGTGGCTACTCAGAGCAGGCTGCTGGCGGTGTCGACGTGTATTCGATCCGTCAACCACTCGGCGTTGTTGCTGGCATCACGCCATTCAACTTTCCTGCAATGGTGCCAATGTGGATGTTTGCCAACGCAATCATGTGCGGCAACACGTTTATCTTGAAGCCAAGTGAAAAAGACCCATCGGCGTCGATGTTTATTGCCGACTTGCTGCGTCAAGCGGGTTTGCCAGACGGCGTTTTCAACGTCTTACACGGTGACAAAGAAGCAGTAGATCGCTTGCTCGTGCACCCAGACATTCAGTCAATTTCGTTTGTTGGTTCAACGCCAATTGCAAAATATGTGTACGAGACCGGCACAAAGAACGGCAAGCGCGTGCAAGCACTTGGTGGCGCAAAGAACCACATGCTCGTGTTGCCAGACGCCGACCTTGACATGGCAGCCGATGCTGCAGTGAGCGCAGCGTACGGTTCGGCAGGCGAGCGTTGCATGGCCATTTCGGTTGTGCTTGCAGTCGACACCATTGCAGATGCTTTGATCGAAAAACTCAAGACCCGCGTTCCAAATATCAAGGTTGGTCCTGGCACCGACCCGTCGGCAGAGATGGGTCCATTGATCAGCCGCGAGCACCGTGACAAAGTTGCGAGTTACATCAATAACGCAGCAGGCGAAGGCGCAACTGTCGTGATCAACGGCACCGATAAGGCGAAAGACGCAGGATTCTTCTTGAACCCGAGCCTTATCGACAACGTCAAGCCAGGCATGAAGTGCTACGACGAAGAAATCTTCGGACCAGTGCTCACCGTCATGCGCGTCAAGAGTTATGCAGAAGGTTTGCAGACCATTAATGACAACCAATTTGGTAACGGCACAGCAATCTTCACCCGCGATGGTGGCGTTGCTCGTCAGTTTCAATACGACGTGCAGGTCGGCATGGTCGGTATCAACGTGCCAATCCCTGTTCCTGTGAGTTACTACTCATTTGGCGGCTGGAAGGCTTCGCTGTTTGGCGACCAACACATGTATGGCCCAGAGGGCATCAACTTCTTTACGCGCGGCAAGGTCGTCACATCACGTTGGCCAGACCCACGCACATCGGCAGTTGACTTGGGCTTTCCAACCAATCGCTAGAAGTTTTTTGTTACCAACAAGGGGAGAATTATGGACATAGGTGTAGTACTACAAACGACCCCACCATCGGCGCGCGTGATTGACCTTGCTAAAAAGGCCGACATGTACGGCTTTTCGCACGTATGGACTTTTGACAGTCACATTTTGTGGCAAGAGCCGTACGTGATCTTTAGCCAGATTTTGGCCCAGACACGCAACGTCATTGTTGGACCAATGGTGACCAACCCGGCAACACGCGACTGGACAGTTACTGCCAGCACATATGCAACCCTCAACGAGATGTATGGCAACCGCACGGTGTGCGGTATCGGCCGTGGCGACTCTGCTGTGCGCGTTACAAACGGTAAGCCAACAAACCTTGCAACATTGCGCGAGAGCGTTCATGTCATTCGCGAACTCGGCAACGGCCGTGCAGTTGACTACAACGGCTCGAGCATTCGTTTTCCGTGGGCTTCGAAGAGCGAGCTTGAAGTATGGATTGCCGCGTACGGACCAAAGGCCCTTGCGCTCACAGGCGAAGTTGGTGACGGCTTTATCTTGCAGCTAGCCGACGCCGACATTGCGCAGTGGACAATCAAGGCGGTGCACGAAGCTGCCGAGCGCGTTGGTCGCGACCCAAAGAGTGTCACGATTTGTGTCGCAGCGCCTGCTTATGTGGGTAACGACATCACTCACATGCGCGATCAGTGCCGTTGGTTTGGTGGCATGGTGGGCAATCACGTTGCCGACATCGTCGAACGCTATGGCGACGATTCTTCGGTACCAAAAGCACTGACCGATTACATCAAGGGTCGACAGGGTTATGACTACAACGAACACGGTCGTGCGGGCAACAGCCACACCACATTTGTTCCAGACGAGATCATCGATCGCTTTTGCATTTTGGGTGACGCCAACGAGCACATTCGTCGATTGACCGAACTCAAAGAACTCGGTGTCGACCAGTTTGCTGTGTACTTGCAGCACGACGGCAAAGAATCAACTCTCGAAGCCTATGGCGAGACGATTTTGCCGGCGATACAGGAGATGAGCAAAGCCAAGCAATGAATCGTTTTGCCCGACGCGCTGCATACCGAACCAGCATGTTTGTGCTGTCGATTGTGCTCGTTGTTGCGTTGTGGGAAATGTACAAAGTTGTGGGTCCGCAAGATGGTGGCAAGTTGTTTGGCGCAGGCGTATTGCCTCGCTCCAACGACACGGCAATGCCGCACATCTGGACAATGCTCAGCCGTTATGGTCGTCCTGAAGTTCGTGGCTCCGACAAGCGTGTGTGGTTAGTAGTGCTCGAGGGTGCTTGGTTTTCGTTTCGCCTGTCGATCGTTGGTTTTTTACTTGGCTCTTCGATCGGCGTAGGTCTTTCGGTGCTGATGTCGCGTTTCAAAATTGTCGAGCGCGGACTGTTGCCATATCTCGTTGTTTCACAAACAGTTCCATTGATTGCGCTTGCTCCACTTGTTGCATTGTGGGGCGGCAAGCTCAGCATTTTTGGTATTGAATGGCCACGCTGGTTTTCGGCAGCAGTGCTTGGTGCGTTTTTGTCGTTCTTTCCAATTGCGGTTGGCACGCTTCGCGGGCTTGCAAGTGCTCCCGCAGCGGCTGTTGAACTCATGGAGAGCTATGCGGCGTCGTGGAAGCAGATTTTGCTCAAACTTCGATTCCCATCAGCAATTCCATACATGATTCCAGC
>CAXNIQ010000153.1:0-3159 GCA_964202465.1 Ilumatobacteraceae bacterium | reverse complement strand
GAGTGGTTGCCTTTGTTGGGGTGCTGTTATCTGGCACAGCAGGTGCAGCAATCGGCTTTGCGCTTGTCGACTTGCAATGTGCTGGCACATGCTCAGTTGGCACTGGCATTGGTTTATTCTCTGGGGCGATCATTGGAGCACTCGGAATGGCAATCGTGAGCGTCTTGGTGTTGCGCGCGGTCGGAGAATGGCGTGAACTTGATGACAACTAACAATCAAACATCTCAACTGCTGCATACTGCAACGACATTGGCAAGACAAGCTGGTGCAATGGCCTTAGAGGGGCGTCGCAACGGTTTACAGAATGTGCAAACCAAATCAACAGCCACCGACATGGTGACCGAATTCGATAAAGCATCCGAAGTGATGATCGTGCAAGGACTTGAATCGATGCGCCCCGATGATGCAATCATTGGCGAAGAAGGTGCAAGCCATTCGGGCACTTCTGGTATCACCTGGCATATCGACCCGATAGATGGAACGACAAATTTTTTGTATGCACTACCAACATGGGCGGTTTCCATCGGCGCAGTCGACGAGCAAGGACCAATTGCTGGAGCCGTATACATTCCGGCTCTTGACGAAATGTATTTTGCCACGCGCGGCGGCGGCGCCTTTTGTAACGGCGCACCGATCCACTGCAATCCCCTCGATGACGTGTCGAAGGCACTTGTCTGCACCGGATTCAGCTACGCAGCCGATCAACGCACGCTCCAGGCCACACGAGTTGCCCGATTCATTCACCAAGTTCGCGACATTCGCCGATTTGGCGCAGCATCCATCGACATGTGTTTCGTTGCATGCGGCAGGTTCGATGCCTATTTTGAGGAGAACCTTCATTCGTGGGACATTGCGGCTGGCGATCTGATCGCCCGAGAGGCTGGGTGCCAAACCGGCGACTTCGAGGGCAACGCCATCCGACCAGCCCAAGTACTGGTTTCGCCCCCGCAAATCTTTCGCCAACTCTCCACCCTTATTTTGGCTTCCAGCGCCTCTGATCGGTAAGTATTGAAGCCATGACGATTCGTGTCTTAACCGTTGAAGACGACGAGCGCATTAGAGCGTCAGTCAAACTTGCATTAGAAGATGAAGGTTGGATTGTTGACGAAGCACCAACCGGCGAAGATGCGATCACAATTTTTCAGTCATCCCCTGCGGATGTTGTGCTCATCGACATCATGCTGCCTGGCATCGACGGATTCGAGTTATGCCGCACGATCCGCAAAATCAGTGACGTTCCTATCGTCATGGTTACTGCACGCATAGACACGCACGATGTCGTCGCTGGCCTCGAAGCCGGCGCAGATGACTACCTCACAAAGCCTTTTGCACCAAAAGAACTTTCCGCGCGCATCCGTGCACTACTTCGACGAGTTCGTCCGTCTGCACCAGGACACTCCAAGCTTGTGTTCGGAAATCTTGAAATCATTCCAGATGAAGGAAAAGTTACTCTCGATGGCAAAGAGGTGCCGCTCACAAAAACTGAATTTCGTTTGTTGTGTGAGCTCGCTCACGACCCAAACGGTGTGTTCAGTCGCGAAGTATTGCTCGACAAAGTTTGGGGTCACGGATATTTTGGAGATGGACGATTGGTCGATGTTCACATTCGTCGGTTGCGCATGAAAGTGGAAGTAGACCCAGCAGAACCAACGCACGTGGTCACAGTTCGCGGACTCGGCTATCGCCTGCAGTCGTGAACAGCGAAAATACAAAACCACGACCCCCGCGTTATCGGCGCACACGAGCCCGACGCATTATCCGCAATTTGACTCTGAGCCTCTTGCCTCGTCGCATTGGCTTGCGGCACCGAATCCTTGTTTCCTTCGGCGCCGGTGCCATGATCCTGTCGGCCGTGCTGGCAATCACCACGTATGGCTTCACGCGCAGCAGTTTTGTCCAGCAACGCGAAACTGACGAGATCAATCAAGCCTTTGCAAATGCAAAACGAGTCCAAAATGATTTACTTGCTAATCCGACTGATGTCATGGGCGCACTCGAACAATTCGGTTCTGCCCAACGATTGTTATACATCGGTGGTGTCTGGACAAGCAACTCGAAAAATTTTACCCAAGCCGATGTCCCCACATCGCTCAAGACTCGTGTTATTACCGACCTCAGGGCCGCCAACATGATTGTTGATCATGCGCAAAACACTGCGCTCATAGTTGGTATTCCACTCGAACAAGTCAATGCCGTCTACTTCGAACTCGAATCTCTTCGCCAAACTCAAGATGCTCTTCGCAGCGTGCTGATCGCCCTTTTGCTTTCGGGTGCAATCACCACCGCCGTCGGTATCGGATTAGGGCTTCTCGTTTCTGGACGCACTGTGCAACCACTTGTCCAAGCAGCACAAGCCGCAAAAGCAATTGCACAAGGACGTTTTGATACACGGCTTGAAACTACGCAGGATCGAGATCTGCAGGCACTCACCACCGCGTTCAACGACATGGTCGAGACATTACAAATGCGAGTCGAGCGCGATGCAAGATTCACCTCTGACGTCAGCCATGAGTTGCGCTCGCCACTGATGACACTTGCCGCATCCGCCCAAGTAATGCACTCGCGTCGCGATGAATTGCCAGAACGGTCTCAGGCTGCTCTCGACTTGTTGATTGGTGATGTAACTCGCTTTCAAGGCTTAGTAGAAGACTTGCTCGAAATATCTCGATTTGATGCGGGCGCTATCCGATTAATCAACGAACCGCTCGTGCTTATTGAATTTGTGCGCCAAGCAATTGCAGTAAGTTCGCTGCCGCGTACCGACATTGTCTATGCATCTGCTTCCGAACAAATATTGGTTCAGGGCGACAAACGCAGACTTGCGCGCGTGTTTGCAAACCTCATCGACAATGCGCGTATCCACAGCGGTGGTAAGCCAAAAATCGTCATTCAGCTAGCCGACGACGACCCAACTATGTCGCATGTTTGGATCATTGTTGAAGACGATGGAAGCGGACTCATTGATGGCGAGGAAGAAAAGATTTTTGAAAGATTTTCTCGTGGTGGGTCTGCCGGTCAACGTGCCGGCTCGGAAGGTGCTGGCCTCGGTCTTGCACTTGCCGCCGAGCATGTCGCACTGCACTCCGGAAGCATTTGGGCCGAAAACAGAACTGATGGTATTCGCGGAGCGCGATTTATCGTGGAACTCGATATTTTTGT
>CAXNIQ010000152.1:0-3265 GCA_964202465.1 Ilumatobacteraceae bacterium | reverse complement strand
CGTCTAATTCATCGATCTTGTTAAACACCAACACTGGTTGTGCGCCACTGTCAAAAGCCAACACAAGTTCTCGTTCGATGCGTCGCAAGTTTGGATCTGGAGTTGCAGCTTGCACAACAAGCACGGTGTCAATATTTGCTGCAACGGTGTGTGACTCTGCGCGCACGGTGTCTGACGATGCACGACGAGTAAGTGCCGAACTGCGCGACAAGATTTGTTCAATCTTCTCCATGTCATCAGAAATAATGACCCAATCACCAACAGCTACGTCGGCGCCGATGTTGCGCACGCGCTCGACACCATCAACTGCATCGTGCACTCCACTTGTGAGAATCGTGCTCCATCCGCGATCGATTCTGCTCACTCGACCGAGTCTGCGACCACGTTGTAACGATGTCATGTCGTATCTTTTTTCGATCAACTCTGTTGCAAGTCGCTCATTCCAACCAAGTGATCGAGCATTCGCCGCATCGTCACGAGTGGCGGCCTTTGCCGAACCTTCATGTGCTTCATGAGTCATTTCAAGGTTCACTTTAGCGAAATCAAACCCTTACTGCATTTGGCTTTACGTAGATAGCCTTGACAAGACAGTGCAAAACAACGTAACGATGACAAGTCATGTCTAAGCCCCTCGTCATAGTCGAGTCTCCCGCCAAGGCCAAAACCATCGCCAAATTTCTTGGTGATGGTTTTGACGTACGCGCTTCCGTTGGCCACATCGCCGATCTTCCAAGCAAAGGCTTGTCGGTCGATGTCGACAATGGGTTTAAGCCGACGTACGAGCTCACCGAGCGCGGTGCCACGATCATTAAAGAATTAAAGAGCGTTCTCAAGACGGCCAGTGCCCTCTATCTTGCAACCGACGAAGACCGCGAGGGCGAGGCAATTGCTGCCCACTTGCTTGATTATCTCAAGCCCAAAAACATCCCGACAAAACGCATGGTCTTTCACGAAATCACCAAAGCGGCCATCGATGAAGCTATAGCCAATCCGCGCGACATCGATTACAAGCTTGTTGATGCAGCAGAGGCCAGGCGCATTCTCGACCGCTTGTACGGATATTCGGTGTCGCCAATATTGTGGCGCAAAGTCAATCGTGGTTTATCGGCAGGACGCGTGCAAAGCCCGTCCATTCGTTTGGTGGTCGAGCGCGAGCAAGAACGCATGGCCCACATCTCGGCTGCGTATTGGGATATCGAGGCGGTCACTGCAACTTCGCCACAGTTCACTGCCACATTGCAATCGGTCGATGGTGTACGCATCGCAACGGGCAAAGATTTCAATGAAAAAGGTATAGCCAAAGAGGCAGTAGTCGTTATTAACGAAGCGCGTGCCCAAGAGCTTTCGACTGGCCTGCAAGGCGCCACGCTTGAGGTGCGCAGTGTTGAAGAAAGGCCATATCGCAAGTCGCCAAAAGCGCCTTTTATGACGAGCACATTGCAGCAAGAGGGCGGCAACAAGTTGCGCATCACGGCAAGCGAAGTGATGCGCGTTGCTCAGGGTTTGTATGAGGCCGGTTACATCACCTACATGCGTACTGACGCAGTAACACTTGGCGCCGAAGCGCTACACGAAGTACGCACCACAGTTGCAACAACTTATGGTGAAGAGTATTTGTCTGCAACACCGCGCGAATACAAATCAAAGGTGAAGAATGCGCAAGAGGCTCACGAAGCAATTCGACCGGCGTTGCCGTTGCGCAGCCCAGAAGAACTCGCACCAGAGTTGCGCGCCAACGAGCTAGCGCTCTACCGATTGATCTGGCAGCGCACACTTGCATCGCAGATGAATGACACGTTGGGTACCACGCTCACGGTGCGGTTGGGTGCAACTTCGCCAGGCAACAGCCCAGCCAATTGCGAGTTTTCTGCGAACGGCACCACTATTACATTTACCGGTTATCGCCAGGCATATCAAGAAGTTGTTGAAGAGTCTGCTGATGACTCAGATGAAAAAGAAGCGTTGTTGCCAGTGCTCAAGGTGGGCGACGGAGTTTCAGTTGAGACCATCAATGCGCTCGGTCACAACACATCGCCTCCATCTCGTTTTACCGAACCTACGTTGGTCAAAAAACTCGAAGAGCTTGGCATCGGTCGTCCATCAACGTATGCGTCCATCCTCGGCACCATCATCAATCGCGGTTATGTGTGGAAGAAGGGTCAAGCACTTGTTCCGTCGTGGACTGCATTTGCTGTAGTCAAGTTGATGACCAACTATTTCACGACACTTGTTGACTACACATTTACTGCAACGGTCGAAGAAGAGTTGGACGAGATTGCCGAAGGCAAGCGAGTTCGCGATGCATGGCTTGCCGAGTTTTATTTTGGCAACGGCAAAGAACTGCCCGGCCTCAAGCCACTTGTCGAGCACAACATCGAAAATATTGATGCCGCAACGCTCAACGCATTTCATGTTGGGCTGCACCCAGTGAGTGGCGACATGATCGAAGCCCGTCCGGGCAAGTTTGGTCCATATATAAGGTGTGGCGAGCAGACTGCCGGCATTCCCGACAGCATGGCGCCAGATGAATTAACTGTTGAGACTGCGATCGAAATTTTGGCTAGACCAAAGTTTGAAGAGCCAATTGGCGAAAAAGATGGTCTACCTGTTTATAAAAAAACTGGCAAGTACGGCCCGTACGTCATGTGGGGCACGCTCGACACTCCTCCGCCAAACATGGAAAAAGCAAAAATGGTTTCGCTATTTAAAGACATGACCATTGAAGCGCTGACGATTGATGATGCGCTTAAGTTGTTGTCGTTGCCACGCACAGTTGGCTTTGACCCAGCAGATGGCGAGATCATTACTGCACAAAACGGTCGCTACGGCCCATACATCAATAAAGGCAAGGAGAGTCGCACGCTCGACAGCGAACAAGAATTGTTTACGTTCACCCTCGAGCAGTCGCTGGCCAAGCTTGCAGAGCCGCGCGTGTACGGCCGACGCGGGCCAGCCAAGCCGCCGTTGCGCGAATTTGGTGTCGACCCAGTGAGTGGCAAACCAGTTGTTGCTAAAGATGGCAAGTTTGGTGTGTATGTCACTGACGGCGAGACAAATGCGAGTCTTACTCGCGGTGACCGTTTGGAGTACGTGACGCCAGAGCGTGCGTTCGAGTTGTTGGCTGTGCGCCGCGATGCAGACCCATCGCTCAAGCGAAAGAAGTCTGCCAAGCCAGCCAAGAAAGCAGCGGCAAAGAAAGTTGCAAAGGCTCCCGCAAAGGCGGCTAAAAAAGTTGCTAAGAAAACAGTAAAGAAAGTC
The DNA here is from genome assembly GCA_964202465.1 of Ilumatobacteraceae bacterium. Classification (GTDB taxonomy): domain Bacteria; phylum Actinomycetota; class Acidimicrobiia; order Acidimicrobiales; family Ilumatobacteraceae; genus UBA3006. The sequence continues at coordinate 7 of CAXNIQ010000152.1, read as the reverse complement.
GCCAAGA
>CAXNIQ010000151.1:0-3267 GCA_964202465.1 Ilumatobacteraceae bacterium | reverse complement strand
TCCATCTTGTCGAATCGCACATCTATTTTCCCAAACCGCGAATCCATGCGCACTGCATGATTGCGTAGGTCGCCTCGGGTTGCTGGTTCTTGCCAGTGGTCTTGTAGGTCGTTGATGAGTTGTCGCTCAATCTCGTTGAGTGGATTGCTGTTCTCACTATCGCTATCGGATTCCATAAGTGCTCCTAATGTTTGTGTTGTCATGCCCACGATGTGTACGTGAGGGTGCGGGTATGTGCTGTTGAATGTGCGTGGATTATTTCAAGATTGATACGACGAGGCCTAGTACTGCAAGATTGAGTGTCATGATGGCTGCAGCGCTTGCCCACACGTTGCGATGGATCATTGCCTGCATATCTGATCGAAGTCCGTCGAAGCGTCCCTCAATTTTGTCGAAACGTGCATCCATCTTGTCGAAACGACCATCGATTTTCCCGAACCTTGAGTCCATGCGCACCGACATGTTGCGCAGGTCGCCTCTAGTTGCTGGTTCTTGCCAGTGGTCCTGTAGGTCGTTGATGAGTTGTCGCTCAATTTCGTTGAGAGGATTGTTGTTCTCGCTTTCGTTATCGGCTTCCATGAGTTCTCCTAATGTTTGTGTTGTCATGCCCATGATGTGTGCGTGAGGGTGCGGGTTTGTGCAGCCGATCGTTACACAGTCGTTGCTCTGTCTGTCAAGGACCAGACTGAGCTATGGTCCCGCCAACACTTTGGGATACGGCAGAAAACACTCAACCTGCACAGCATAAAACTTGGGTTTACAGGTGCCTTAACCTGCTCAAAAATCTTTGAAACTGCCAGTCTGCTGAAAAATTCGTGAAGTGTTCGTTTCAGTAAACATTCTTTAGGTCTGCTGAGTCCAAGTAACCTTATATATAGGTGATGCGTTAGTGGTTCGGGAATTTCGCACCACACACGGCACCATCTCCAGCCCCTGTAGCTCAGTGGATAGAGCAACGGTTTCCTAAACCGCAGGTCGCATGTTCGATTCATGCCGGGGGCGCTGTTTTACACTTTGGAAATTAGGCGGAGTAACCCGTTGCAGCGACAGCATCTTTCACTACTTGAAGGTCAAGCGAGGCATCAGATTCGATCACTGCAATGCCTTCGACCAATTTGACATTGACGCTGTGCACTCCAGCGACTTTGGAGATCGCATCGGTTACGTGTCGTACACAGTGATCGCATGTCATTCCAGAAACTGTCAATTGTGTTTGGGTCATGAGGCAATGATACTGGCGCACCGCAGGTCGCATGTTCGATTCATCTAGGAGGCAAAATTTAAGGAATAAGTGCGACTTTGCCTGCGATCTTGCGTGCCTGAATATCGGTCAGTGCTCGCGCCGCATCTCGAAGCGGATACGTGACAGGCTCGACGGGGTTCAATTTGCCTTCACCGATGAGTTCTACAACCTTGGCTAGGTTTGCATTGTTGAGCTCTGGGTGTTTCATTGCCCATGCGCCCCAGTCAACACCAGTGATGCGGCGATTCCGAAGAAGGATTTGATTGGCCGGAAGCATCGGGATACCTGCCACGAAGCCAATAACGAGGTATTGCCCATCATCGGCAAGTGCGCGCAAGCATGTCTCGCCAACCTCGCCACCCACGGGGTCATATATATAGTCAACGCCGCCACCCGAGATCTGTTTGGCTTGCTCTTTGATCTCGTTGGCCGACAGCGTCGAATCGATCACCGCGTGCGCACCCCGCGCCGTGGCGAGCGCACGCTTTTCATCGCTAGAGGCAACAGCAATAACGCGCAAACCCAATGCATGTCCAAGGTCAATTGCTGCAAGCCCTACGCCGCCGCCACCACCCAAAACAAGGAGCCACCTGTCAGCCTCAACCCTGGCGCGCTCAACAAGGGCAAACCACGCAGTCAGATAGCTCTGCATAAAAGTTGCTGCCTGGCCATCTGTTAACGAAACGGGCAACACCACCACACGACTTGCTGCAACAACCGCTTCGCTTACATATCCGCCGAGCCCGATGTTTGCAAACACACGATCGCCGACATTGATTCCAGCAACATCGCTTGCCACTTCAATCACGCGACCAACTATTTCCATGCCGGGTATAAATGGTGTAGGTGGCTTGATCTGATATTTGCCCTGCACAAGTAATGCATCGACATAGTTGACACCACACGCTGTGACAGTAATGCGCACGCAAGTGGGGTAGAGGTCGGGCGATGGTCGTTCTTCAACCGTCAACTGATCGAGAGATCCAACCTGATTGCAGACAACAACCTGCATGTTGATCAGTCAAAGCCGACGAAAGACGCAACTTGTTCGTTGGTCACTCGACGCGACTTGACATCGTTGGCAACAAACTCGTCGCTTGGGTAACCCATGGCAACGCAGGTCATAATCACTTCGTCCTCAGGGATATTGGCATTTTCGCGAACCACTGATGACTGCATGATGCCCTGACCATTAATCACCGAGCCAAGACCTTTCGACCATGCTGCAAGCACGAGACCGTATGTTGCTGCACCACAATCAAAGTGCGCGATGGTGTCATCGGCGAGTGCTTTGTCGACCGTGATCACGATAGAGACCGGCGCGTCAAACTGCCTAAAGCCACGCATCACCCAATCTTGCCGTTTTGGTTTGTCGTCACGTGCAATGCCCATGGCTTCAAACAGCTGTACAGCGATCTCGATCTGGCGCTCACGATGTGGTCCTTCATAACCGTGGTTCATCTTGATCTCGCGATCAACTGCCGACCCACTCATCATCTTTTCAGTGTTGCCTTTGCGAATGCGCTCGAGTGGTTCGCCGGTGATGACATGAAAATGCCATGGCTGGGTGTTCATCGAGGAAGGCGCACGCTTGGCCAAGTCGATGATCTCTTCAATCAGTTCGCGTGGAACAGGCTTTTGCAGGTATCCGCGAATGCTGCGGCGTTCGTGCACGATGTCGTTGTAATCCATCAAAATAGTCTATGTTTTCATGGATTCCTAGGGATCATTGAGCATGTGGACACAAGGAGTGATAATGTGGACACATGAACATTGGCGTACGCGACCTCAAGCAAAATTTGTCCAAATATCTGGATCAAGCTGCGAATGGCGAAATGGTGATTGTCACCGACAGAGGTGTTCCAAAGGTTCTCATCGTCGCGATTCCCGGTGGAGACCAAATGGCAAAGGGCGTTGAAGAAGGATGGATTACACCGCCTCAAAAGGTTGGACGACTAGGTGCGCCTTTACGTTTAAAAGTAAAACGTCGCAGTATCGATGTTCTCAATGAGGACAGGGGCGAG
>CAXNIQ010000150.1:0-3332 GCA_964202465.1 Ilumatobacteraceae bacterium | reverse complement strand
GAACGCAATCAAGTTGAGATTGACTGCGTTGAGAATCAACTCAATCGCCATGAGCACCATCACGCCGTTTTTGCGCGCAATAACGCCATACACACCGATGCAAAACAGGATCGCTGCGAGAATGAGGAACTGATTAACAAACATATGATCAGTCCTTTCTCGCCAAAACGATTGCGCCAATGACGGCGGCCAACAATACAAAAGACAGAGCCCAGAATGGCAACAGATATGGTCCAAAAATCTGGTCGGAGATTTGCTGCGTGTTTACGATTGCAGCATCCGATGGCATCTTTTCTGACCCAAACGAATCGATAAGCGCAATAGCCATTGCAGCAAACAACGCGAGTGCCACCGGAATACCCAACTTCCAATACGTGTTATTGAGCCCGCTGTCGCGGCCAATGCGCGACCGTGTGAGCATGGTGCCGAACAAAAACAGCACCATCACCGCACCTATATATACGAGTACTTGGGTGACTGCCACAAACTCGGCTGCCAACAAGATGTATTGCGCGGCCGCTCCTGCAAGTACTACCACTAGCCACAACGCACCGTGAACTACGTTGCTGGTCGTCACTACCCGAATCGCGCCAATGATCATGATGGCGGCGATGATTGCGAAACCGATGTTTTGAGCGATCAACATATTGGTGCCCTACTTCTTCTTCTTGTCTGCGCCGACTTCAAGTGCTGGCGCTTCAGGAACTGTTTCCATCCACTCACTCAGCTTGGTCTTATCGTGCAACATGTCGGTGATATTTGGTTCGGAGTATTCGTACTCTGGGCTCCAGAACAGTGCATCGAATGGGCAGACTTCAACACAAATTCCGCAGTACATACACAATGCATAATCGATGTCGAAGCGGTCGAGCAGGTTGACTTGGCGCGGCTTACCGCCCTCGCGACGTGGTGGTGCAAGTTCTTTGTGCGCCTCAATATAGATGCACCAGTCGGGGCACGAACGTGAGCACAACATGCACGATGTGCAGTTATCTTGGTGTAGCGCAATTACTCCGCGAGCACGAACTGGTGGGGCTTCTTTTTCGTGCGGATACTGCACCGTGTTTGCACCGTTCTTAAACGTGCGCATCATCGTTCCAAACGTGATGCCGAGACCTTTGATGAAGCCAGGAATTTGTGCCACTAGAACACCACCTTCAAAACGGCAGTCAACATAATGTTGGCAAGCGACACAGGGATAAGAACTTTCCAGGCAAAGCGCTGCAGTTGGTCTTCACGAAAACGAGGGTAAGTAAAACGTACCCACATGATGAGGAACGTAAGCACCATCATTTTGGTAAACACAATCAACGGCCCGACAATGTTCATCCAGTTGGCAACACTGTCCATCGATGTCCAGCCAAACCACGAGAACGGCACTCCCCAGCCACCCAAAAAGAGCGTGCTTGCGATCATGGCAAACACTCCTGCGGTTGCAAACTCGCCGATGAAAAAGATGAGAAAGCGAAAGCCCGAGTATTCGGTCATGTAGCCCGAGACCAATTCGGATTCGGCAATTGGCATGTCAAACGGTGCCTGGGTGAGTTCGGCTTGAATTGCGATCATGAAGACGATGAACCCTACGAACTGTGTGATGACATACGGATTGCCGAAGATATCGATGCCAAACATTGAGCCAGCATTTTGTGCAACAACAATCTGCTGCAAGTTCATGGTGCCGGCCTGAATGACCACACCCATGACAGCGAGCACCATCGGCAACTCATACGCGATCAACTGACCTGCTGCGCGCAAGCCGCCGAGCAATGAGTACTTATTTGCGCTTGACCAACCTGCCATCAAGATGCCGAGCACAGAAATAGACGAAACGGCCAAGGCGTAAAAAATGCCGGTTTCCAAATTGGTAAACCACGCATCAGGACCAAATGGAACGACGACGACAAGCAGGAACGTGCTCATCAACACAATGATCGGTGCCATCTTGAATACAGGCTTGTCGGCGTTGGTTGGCTGAATGTCTTCTTTTTGCAACCACTTGCCGACTTCGGCAACAAGTTGTAACGAACCATACGGGCCGGCCTCCATTGGGCCGAGTCGGCTCTGCATGAACGACATCATCTTGAACAAAAAGAGGTAGACGATCGTGCCTGCAGGAAGGAGCACAGCAACGAGCCCACCTAAGACACGCAAAAGCGATTGACCCCAATATGGAATAACGACAGCAAGCAACGTATTCATTAGCGGTCGATGTCTCCCAAAATGAAATACAACGAAGCAAGAATCGTGATGATGTCTGGCACGTACACACCGCGCAACAACCATGGAGTGATCGAGATGTTGTTGAAACTTGCCGAGCGAATTTTGACGCGGAATGGGCCAAGGTCTCCGCGCGACACAACGTAGTAACCCATCTCGCCAAGTGGGTTTTCGGTGGAGACCCATGCTTCGCCTTCAGGGACCTTGATGATCTTTGGAACCTTGGCCATCACAGGGCCACTTGGAATTCCATCGAGCAATTGATCGACGATCTTTGTTGCCTCGCGAGTTTCTTGCAAGCGGACCCAGCAACGAGCGAAGCTGTCGCCATCTGGATGTGTCCAAACTTTGAAATCAACTTTGTCGTATGCGAGCGGAATGGTTTGATCACGGCGCAAGTCCCAATCAACACCACTTGCGCGCAAGTTTGCGCCAGATAATCCGTACTGCAGTGCAATATCGCGAGGAATCACACCGATGCCTCGAGTACGTGACTGGAAAATCTCGTTGCCAAACAACAAAGTCTCAATCTCGTCGCAGAAATTGCGCAACTTCTTCATCACCACTTTTGTTTCGTCGATCCAACCAGCAGGCAGATCGTCTTTGAGGCCACCAATGCGGTCGAAGTTTGGGTGAAAGCGACCACCAGTTGCAGACTCGATGAGGTTGAGCACATACTCGCGATCGCGGAATGCCAAGAACACCGGAGTGATTGCGCCCAACTGCACGCCCAAGTCGCCAAGGAACAACGAGACGTTGGCGATGCGAGAAAGCTCAAACAAGATCGTGCGGATCCACTGTGCACGAGGCGGTGCTTCGACATTCATCAACTTTTCTGCAGCCAAGATGAATGGAACTTCATTGGCGAAACTGCCAAGCCAGTCGATGCGGTTGATCAGCGAAGTGACTTGAGGAAACGTGCGAACCTCGGTCAGTTTTTCGTAACCGCGGTGCATGTAGCCACATGATGGTTCGGCCCACACCACTTGCTCACCGTCGAGACGAGCAATGATGCGCAATGTGCCGTGAGTTGCAGGGTGTTGTGGCCCGATGTTGAGGGTCATGCCCTCAGTTTCGAGCTCGACATTGAGTCGTGCATCTGCTGCTTGCGAAGC
>CAXNIQ010000149.1:0-3350 GCA_964202465.1 Ilumatobacteraceae bacterium | reverse complement strand
ACAACATGACAACCGTTAAACCTTCCCCCACATTCAAAGGCGAAGATGGCCTCAAGCGCTGTTTTTGGTGCGCATCCGATCCGATTTATGTCGACTACCACGACAACGAATGGGGCCGCCCCATTACCGACGACAACAAGTTGTACGAGAAGTTGTGCCTCGAAGGGTTCCAGGCCGGCTTGTCATGGCTCACGATTTTGCGCAAGCGCGAGGCATTCCGAACCGCATTTAAAGACTTTGATCCAATCAGGGTTGCGAAGTTCACTGACAAAAACATCGAACGCCTCATGAACAACGAAGGTATTGTGCGCAACCGAGCAAAAATTGAAGCAACGATTGGCAACGCCAAAGCAACTCTCAAGGTGCAAGATGAAGTTGGCTCATTGTCGAAACTGATCTGGTCGTTCGCTCCCATCAAGCCGGGCAAGGCCCCAAAAACTTTTGGAGACTTGCATGCTTCAACGCCCGAGTCGCACGCACTGTCAAAAGAGTTGCTCAAGCGCGGCTTCAAGTTTGTCGGCCCGACGACGATGTACGCAGCAATGCAGTCGCTCGGTTTGGTCAACGATCACTTTGCAAACTGCCACGCCCGCCATTTGGTGTAGATAATGGCGATTTCCCAGAGCAAGCCTCAACATATACTGACCGCACAATGACAATCCGATCTGTTATTCACGAATTTTATCGTCGGCTTCAATTTGCTAATGATTTACGTATTTGGAAAGGATTGCCAACGAGCAATGATGAATCAATACTTTTTGATACTGATGATTACGGAGTGGCTGAGGATTGGACCGAATGGGACACCTCTTCAAGTATTGATTAGAGAGTGAAGCGATAGACGTTGGTGTCGCGTTGCACGAAGCCCAACCGCTGATACAACCGATTGGCTGCTTCTCGAGATGGACGAGAAGTTAAGTCAACCGTCGTTGCGCCGCGCTTTCGCGACTCGGCAATGGCAAACGTATTCAGTGCTTCACCAACACCTGCGCCACGAGCAGAACCATCCACCACCACGTCTTCGATCCAGGCGCGCAATCCGGTCGGAATTTGAAATAGCGCAAGCGTGAGCGAGCCAACTATGCGGCCATCAAGTTTGGCAAGCAGCAAAAAAGTTGCGTCGCTGGCGATGATCTTTTGCAATTGCTCTCGAGTTGGAGGTGGATTCGACGACGATAATTGAGGAATAAGCGTGTTAAACGCCGCAACAACTTCGTCGTCTGCAACTTTGGCTATCTCCACCGTCAACGTCATGCCCTCTACCTTGCCATATGGAGTGGCTTTGGTGTGTGTACCAACCGGTGGCGTGTTGTCTGCGCCAAATCCTCACAACCGTAGAATGAACGGGTGAGATCTCTCATTGGCAACAGCAACGTTTTTGCCACCAAACGCCGAGTGGCCGGCGTAGTTGGCGAAGTCATTCGTCTTCTTCCGCGGCCTCAGGCGCACGGTCACCGCACCTTGATGTACCACTCGGTTGGGCTTGAGCAAAACAGCACCACCGTTGATGGCGACACTTTGGGCATCTATTCCATGACAATTGCTCAGTTCACTCAGCAGATCGATGCCATTCAGGGAGTTGCTCGAACTACTGCCATGTCGTTTGTGCCATTCGGGTCTGTACTACGCGACACAATTTCAATCACTTTTGACGACGGGTACACCGACGCCCTCACGGTTATTGCGCCCGTCTTAAGTGCCCGACAAATTCCATTTCACGTATTCGTGTCGGCAGCACGCATGAATGGCTCAGACCGAAAGTACCTCTCGCCCGCACAAGTAGCCGAGCTAGCAAACATGCCTGGTGTAACCATTGGTGCACACGGAGCAACACATCGGTCGCTGACCTCGCTTTCATCATCCGAACTGGCTACCGAATTACAAGCAAGCAAAGTTGACTTAGAGGCCGTTCTAAAAAAGCCCGTCAACACTATGTCGTATCCATTTGGTCACGTTGACGAGTCGGTGCGCAACGCCGCTCACGATGCTGGGTTTTCTTTTGCTGCCACGAGCAAGTGGGGTTTCAACGAATCAGCAAGCGATTCGCTTTTACAACGACGCATCGATATGTGGTCCGGCGATTCCAGGCGCACAGTAGAAAACAAAGTTCTTGGACACTGGAATTGGTTCGGACTTTTGACATGACAAGTGTTTCGGTCATTATCCCTGCATACAATTCTGCAAGCACAATCATCCGCGCGCTACAGAGCGTTACTGCACAAACCCGAGCTCCGAAAGAGATAATTGTTGTTGACGATGCAAGTACCGACAACACTCGCGAAATTGCTACAAACTTTGCCTCAACGTCGTCAATTCCACTTCGCGTAATTACACAATCAGCGAATGGTGGCCCTAGTGCTGCTCGCAACGCGGGTTGGGACGCTGCAACTGGCAACTACATCGCATTTTTGGACGCCGATGATCAGTGGCACCCGCGCAAAATCGAGTTGCAATACCCAGTGATGCACAATCAACCCGACATCACAATGAGTTGTCACGGCCACCACTTTTCATCCAGCACAACATGGGCGCAGATCACAGCAGCAGATACGAATGCAAACCCAATCTCGTTTCACAAATTCTTGATCCGGAACCGATGTGCGACCCCAACTGTCATGCTCAAACGAAACATTTCTGAGCGATTTGATTCTCGCAAGCGATTTGCCGAAGACTATTTGTTATGGATGCAGATCACTTCAGCCCACGGCCCAGCCCTGCGGCTCGAGGCACAACTGGCGCACTGTTCAAACCCTGGCTACGGAGGGTCTGGGCAGAGTGGGCAATTGCTGAAGATGGAACTCTCAGAAATTGCTGGATTCGTGACTCTGCGTAAGTCAAAAGCGATCGGATTTGGCGCCCTGGGTTTAGTCGTAATTTGGTCGTGGATCAAGTTTGGAATTCGGCTTTTCGATTCCAAGGTTATGAAGATTCGCAGATAGCGTTTCGCTCAAGATGTCGACAATGGATCACGTTCGCTGGTTGTCCAAGCCTTCACTCAAGCGACCCGTCATCGTCACCGCCTTTACGGGGTGGAATGACGCTGCAGACGCAGCCTCAAACGCAGTGCGCAACCTCATTGAAGGTTGGAAAGCTCAGCCACTCGCAGAGATTGACCCAGAGGAGTACACAGACTTCGCAACGATTCGTCCGCATGTGCGTCTCAAAGAGGGTGGCGCTCGCAATATCGTGTGGCCAACAGTTGGAATGTGGCACATGGCCGGCGCGGGTGGCGACGTGATCTTGGTGTTGGGTCCAGAACCAAGCATGAAGTGGCGTTCGTTTTCTGAGCAGATTCTTGGTGTGGCCGATCACTTTGGTGCATCAATGATGCTCACGCTCGGTGCGCTGCT
>CAXNIQ010000148.1:0-3517 GCA_964202465.1 Ilumatobacteraceae bacterium | reverse complement strand
AATAAATTCGAGTGTCACTTTGCCGGCTTCTTCAAGTGTCACGGTTGACGCTTTGATGGCTTCAAGAAGTCCAGACTTGGTGTGCATCTCGACCACGATTGGCTGCATCAAGGCCAGAATCGAGTCTGGTTGATGAATGACGAGATCGGGGCCTTCGGCAATGATTGCCAAATTGTCGTCGGTGATGAGAGTCCCGATTTCTACGATTACGTCAGTTTCCGGGTCAAGCCCAGTCATCTCAAGATCCATCCACACCAGCACGCCATGCAATCTAGGCGTATTGTCGCTGTATGACTCATCAGCCCCTCTCGGTCGCAGTCCAGCGCCTCGACCCCGAATTGCCCCTACCAGCCACAGCCCGCAATGGAGACGCAGGCGTTGACCTGTATGCACGTGAAAACGCTTTGATTGCGGCCCAGGGCGGGCGAGTGTTGATGCCCACAGGCCTGGCCATTGCCATACCAATTGGGTTTGCTGGTTTCGTCGTGCCTCGCAGTGGCATGGCTCTGAAAAATGGAGTCACGCTCGTGAATACTCCTGGCATTATCGACAGTGGTTATCGCGGTGAACTCAAAGTAGTGATGATCAACACCGATCCAATAATTGACTACTTGGTTACTCGCGGTGATCGTATTGCTCAACTCTTAATTCAGCGGATCGAAACAATTGAGTGGAATGAGCTGGACAATCTCGACGGCGAAGATCGAGGTGGCGGGTTTGGACACTCTGGTCGTTAGTTAACGTTTGCTCGGTCCTCGGCTGAGAAGCACGCCATCATTTTCAAGTTGCGCAATTTCTTCGCTACTCAAGCCTGCAATTTCTGAGAAAATCGCGCGGTTGTCTTCGCCACGATATTTTGCTTCACCGCGAATTGAGGTGTCAGATCCTGAGAAGTGCCACGGGCTATTTGGGATGCGCACTGTTCCATCGCCACGGTCACTGACTTCGACCACTGCTTCGCGCTCGCGTGCCCACTGTGTGTCTGCCAAATCGCTAACACTGCGCAATCTTCCAACGGCAAGTTGATGTTGCGAAAATTGATTCTCGATTTCCTCGCTCGTTGCAACAGTCTTTGCCCACGCCTTCATAATTTCCATGAGTTCACCAAGATGTGCAAGGCGCATCGCAACGTCACTAAATCGTGGATCACTGAGCAACTCTGGTTGTTGCATTGCAGCGACAAAGAAATCGAATGTGCCGCGCTCTGCTGGATGACCACTGACAACGACCATTGATCCGTCGGCAACAGTCAGCACGGGGTAGTCGGCCGGCTGAAACGAACGAATCTCGCCGTCAGGTTCGACACCCGTCCACATTTGGTTGTGGGCGTGCTCATTGACGTACAGCATTGTTTCTGCCATCGATACGTCGATGTATTGACCAACTCCTGTGTGCTCGCGTTGATACAGCGCGGCCAAAATTGCACTCGCAGCTTCAAGTGCTGTGTACACATCGCCATGACTGTGCGGATCATTTGCGTATTGCCCACCTCGCACGTCGCCCTGATGTTTTGTAATGCCAGATTCTGCATTGACCACTGGTGCATATGCACGGCGAGTAGTCCATGGTCCTGTTGCTCCGTATCCAGTAATCGATGTGTAAATTAGACGCGGGTTTAACTGCGAAAGAGTCTCGTAATCAAGACCCATTTTGTGCATCACACCCGGTCGAAAGTTTTCGATCACTACATCGCAGTGGCTCACAAGATTCTTCAGCAATTTAACTGCCTGTGGCTTGGTCATGTCGAGCGAAATGTTTTGCTTGCCGACGTTTTGTTGAATGAAGTATGACGACAATGAATTGACTCGTGGCATTGTAAAGCGAGTCATGTCACCCATTGGTGGCTCAACCTTGATCACCTGAGCGCCCAAGTCGCTCAGCATGCGGGTCGCATGTGGCCCCGAGAGCACTCGCGTAAAATCCAGTACCCGTATGCCTTCTAGGGGGCGATGGCCGCCCGATTGAGAGCTATCTGAACCGCGAGTCATGTGAGTTGTTTATCGATTAAGTCGATTAGTCGAGCATCACGCCGAGTGTGCGTAACGCAAGCGATGTGTACAGGGCCATGCCTGTTGTCATTGCGTCTTCTTCAAAGTCAACACGATTGGAGTGGTTTGGTGGCGCTTTGCGTGGATCCATTCCGTTTGGTGTTCCACCAAGAAACAGCATTGCGCCAGGAAGTTTTTCGAGCACGTAACTGAAATCTTCTGCACCCATCACCGGGTTTGGTAGTTGTGCAACTTGCTTTGATCCGACTATTGCTTCAGCGATGTCGAGCGCAAAGTCGGCTGACGGTCCGTCATTGACTGTTACTGGGTAGCCAAGTTCAATAATCACTTCGGCATTCATGTCGTGAGCATTGGCAATACCTTCGGCAACTCGTTTGATGCCTTCGTGCACCTTTGCCCGTGTTGCAGCGCTCACTGCACGAATTGTTCCTTCTAAGCGAGCAGATTCGGGGATCACGTTGTAAGCAGTACCAGCAATGAGTCGCGTAATCGTAACAACCGTCGGATCAAAAATATCGTGACGTCGCGTGACCAATGCTTGTAGCGCTAAAACAATTTCGCTCGCAACTGGCACAGGGTCGAGTGTGCGGAAAGGTTCTGATGCGTGTCCTCCTTTGCCCGTGATGACGATGTCGAGTCGATCGCTCGACGCCATGATTGGTCCGCCCTTTGTGCCAATGAAACCTGCTGGCATCGAAGAGGTGATGTGAATTGCGTATGCAGCAGTGATAGGTGAGGTAGAGCCGTCAGCGCGCTTTGGCACATTGAGCAGGCCTTCATCCAACATGTATTCGGCACCGCCGTAGCCCTCTTCGCCAGGCTGAAACATAAACAACACACGACCAGGCAAGTCGGCTTTGCGCTCACTCAGCATGCGTGCTGCACCAGCGAGCATGCCTACATGTGTGTCGTGTCCGCATGCGTGCATGGCGTTTTCTACGCGCGACGAAAACTCAAGCCCCGTGTCTTCGGGCATTGGTAGCGCGTCCATGTCGCCGCGCAACATCACCGTTGGTCCAGGTTTGTCGCCGGTTAAGAGCGCAGCGATGCCGCTTGTTGTTTTATGCAACGTGATGTCGAGTGGTAATCCATCAAGTGCAGTCATGACGCGGTCGCGTGTCTTGGGCAAATCCAAACCAATCTCGGGCCAGGTGTGCAAATCGCGCCTGATCTCGCGGGCGTACTCAAGCATTCCCGTGGCCTGATCAACTACCCCGGTTGTGGCACCATGTCGCTCATTTGCTGGTTGGGTTTTTGGAGAAGATGCCATAGGACAATGGTAGGCACATCACTACAGGCTGTCCCACAGTCGGGCTAGAGCATGTTGCGCGTATTATTGAGTCATCTTCACAAACACAAGGCAGGCACCATGTTGAGCGTCGAGTTCACGATTGAACCATTTATAGAAGGATCCCCAGGTGCCCATGTGACTGCAGCCGTTGCAGCAGTCGAACGCTGTGGTCTCAGCGTTGAATTTGGACCATTCGGTTCATCATTTTCGGTAACGA
>CAXNIQ010000147.1:0-3547 GCA_964202465.1 Ilumatobacteraceae bacterium | reverse complement strand
GTTGTAAAGGGTGGATTCAATCGACGTGACATGCACGCTGCCGAAATACCTGCGGCCAATGGCATCAGTAATGCGCCTTCGCTCGCACGCATGTATGCCGCAACAATTGGCGAAGTTGATGGGGTCAACGGAAAGGTCCGTTTAATTTCTGAAGCAATGATGCAACGCGCAAGTGCGCCAATCACTCGACCCGACGAGATCGATTTGTGTTTGATGCGTCAGACAAACTTTGGTATGGGGTACATGACACCAACCGCACTGATGCCACTGAGTGGTCCACAATCATTTGGTCACTCAGGTGCAGGTGGATCAATCAGTTTTGGAGACCCTGTACGAAATCTGGCTTTTAGTTACGTAATGAACCGAATGGGTTCGTACCTCTTTACTGATACGCGTGCATCTAGCTTGATTGCAGCTGCATCTCGTTGCGCAGACGCCGCCTAATTCCTGTCGTTGCAAACAAAAATACAACTGCTGTTACTCCAGACGTTGCGCCGATAATTGCAATTGCCAATCGAATCGGTAGTAACTCGCCCAGAATTCCGGCTGCAAAACTACTTGTGCCCATCACCAAAATTGCTATGGCCATATCGCCTGCCAGCACTCGGCCAAGAATGTGGTCGGGTACGCGTACTTGTAACCCGTATGTCGATAACGTCCACTGCGCGCCTCCGCCTAAGTGCGCGCCCATTACACACAAACATGCAATCCAGATGTTTGGGCTCGCAGCTGTTGCAACGTAGAGCACTGCATAGGAAATGCCAGCCAAGCCACATACCTTGAGTAGGCGAGGCATGTTGTTGCGCACAAAGCGCATGATGAGAAACGGTCCAATCGATGCTCCGAAGCCGCGTGCTGCAAGGAGTGCTCCGCTACCTCCATCGCCCTTATTGAATACGTCGATAGCAAGAACCGAAAGTTGGCTCACAGTACCTGCGCCAAATGCAAACATGGTTTTTGACGAAAGGAGCGCAAGGATTGTGTGATCGCTCTTGGCGTAATGAATTGCTTCTTTCATGTCGGCAAATGGGCGCATTCGTGATCGATGCTCGGTTGTGCGTTGCTGTTGCATCGGGGTCTTGATCAATGCGACAAGGCCAGCGCAGACGATAAACGTGGCGATGTCGGCAGTGAATGTTGCTGTGCGACCAAAGGCTTGAGAAAAAAAGCCGCCAGCTGCAGCACCGATGAATACCATTGCGCCCCAGCTTGAGCCAAACAAGGCATTGGCTTGGCGCAACTCATCATCGCTGCGCGTCAGGTTGGGAAGCGCAGCGCCAAACGCTGGTGTGATAAACGACGAGAGACAAGTAATGGCGATCTGGGCAGCAAAAGCAATCCAGATACGCGAGTTTGAAGCAAACAAAAATCCGACTGCACACAATGCTTGGGCAAGAGAAACAAGAACGATGATTTTCTTGCGATCAAATTTGTCGACTGTTGGTCCACCAAAAGGTGTTGTAAAAAACGATGGGAGAGTAAATGCCACGTACACAAGTGCTACGAGAAAATTGGAGTCTGTTACTTCCTTGACCATTCCTGCGAGGGCGACATAACTGAAGTAATCGCCAATGATCGAGATGTTGTCGGCTACAAACAGCCTGCGAACATCTTTGTTAGCGACTAAGACGTTCAATTGTCTCTTGCGCTTCACGCACCATGCTGCGCACCAAGTCTCCTGCAGCAACAAGCTCATTAATTGCGCCAACGCCTTGTCCGGCTGGCATGAACTCGCGCTCGACGTCGACTTTTGTGCCAACTGGGTAACCCAAGTGATTGACTCCCGCTTTCATTGAAGCGATCACTTGCTGCGGAAATGGCAGAAGCGTCTCTGGGTGCTTTTCAAAGTCGTTAGTCCACTCATTGCGCACCACGCGACAGGTCTTGCCCGTATAACTGCGAGTGATGACGGTGCCGTCCTCGCCTGTGGCAATAAGTTTTTCTTTGTAGCCGTCAACTGCGCGGGCCTCTGGCGTTGCAATGAAGCGTGTGCCTATCCACACCCCGTGCGCTCCTAGGGCCAATGACGCTGCGAGGCCGCGGCCGTCGTAGAGACCACCTGCGGCAACTACCACAACTTTTTTGCCGACTGCATCGACTACCTGGGGTACAAGGGCGATCGTTGCAACAGTGCCTGTGTGACCTCCACCTTCGGTGCCCTGAGCCACTACAAAGTCGCAACCGCTTTCAACTGCAGCAATTGCGTGGCGCACTTTTCCGCACATGGATCCGACAATTACGCCGTGGCTGTGAAGTCGCTCAATGATGTCGCGGGGCACTCCGAGGCCCGCAACAAAAACTCGTGCGCCACTTTTGATAATCAGGTCAACATCGCGCTCGAGTGTGTGTGGAAGCGCGGTGAGCAAATCGACTCCAAATGGTTTTTGAGTCAGGCTCTTCACGCCTTGGATCTCGCGCTCAAGTTCGCCATCTTGCATGGTCGAAGCACCCAGGGTTCCAAGTCCACCAGCTTCTGACACAGCTGCAACGAGGTGGTGGTAACTGACTCCGCCCATGCCCGCAAGCATGACGGGGAATTCGATATCGAGCAGTTCGGTGAGGCGTGTACGCATAGGTTCCAACTTACTCGGCTTGATCTTGAGTTGCGTAAGCGCCGTTACGACGCAAGAAATTGCGATGCCACCTAGACGGAGTAAAAATTGCTGCCCGTGGTTCGTCTTCAAACATCCAACGCACAAAGTTCGCCCTCGTCCACGGAGTGAGGTTGGCAATCCGTAGCGCTGCTCGCGCGCCAAGCGACGATTTCAAAATTGCGCCAAGAGTTGCTGACATTCGGTGGTCGGCAAAAAGGTGATGTCGAATCAGTTGTTCGTACTTACTGCGCGTTACAGATGCCTCACGACCATTGCCCGCAACAATTGCCTGTGCACTGAGTTGACCAGAAAGCAGCGCCTGACCAATACCTTCACCGGTGAGTGAGTCAGTGACACATGCGGCATCACCAATAAACAGCACGCGACCACTTGAGAGCGGGGCAGACGTAACGCGTGCAGGAATCGGCCATGCGGTGTGTCGGTCTTCCATGACGACGCCTGAGCCAAGTGCTCTAGCAATATGTTTGCGAGCCAACAAATTTGGCCAGAGGTCCTTCATCTGTTGCACCGAGTATTTGCCGCCGCGCAAGATTCCGAATCCGATGTTGACGCGGCCATCTTGCAGCGGAAACGACCACGCATAGCCGGGCAGCAAATCTTTTTCAAACCACACATGCAAACGGTCTTTCGCAGAACCTGTCACGTTGTTGGCGTATTGACGAAATGCATGCCACTCGCCGAGATAACCGGGTGTTGACATGCCAAGTGATTTGCGCACTGGCGACCACATGCCGTCTGATGCGATCAAAAACTTTGATCGGACTATTTCGATGTTGTTGCTGTTGCTGTTGCGGATGTCGATCGTGATGTGATCTGATGTCTGTTCGCGAACCGAAAGAAATTCGTGGCCCTCGAGCACACGAATACCGCGCGACTTTGCAAGTTGTACAAGCGCATTGTCGAGTTCGATTCGTGGCGCAATTACTGCAAAC
>CAXNIQ010000146.1:0-3559 GCA_964202465.1 Ilumatobacteraceae bacterium | reverse complement strand
AAATGCGCATCTGGCAAATACAACGCAAACCATCGGCGGATGACCATTGGCGTTCTCCGCGACGGGCCCACCACATTGCATATCCAAGTAATCCGACAAACACTGCACTGCTTGCGACGTTGAGCATGCCTCGAATCATGCTCTTTAGTATTGCTGGCTGGGGTAGGTTATTGAACATCATGTTTGGACTAACTACCTTGATCGCGCTGGTGTGCATCGTGGTGGGTGGCGCACTCGCGCGCATGACCTGGTGGTTTTGGGTTGAGGCAAGGCCAGAATCTCCAGCACTTGCACCGCTCGAGATCATGAGCGAATCGCACTATGCACAAGCAAACGAAGCCAAACGAGCAGCAATGCTCGACTCGGTGCGCATGGGCACAATACGCAAACCTGTTACTCAGCCACGGCGCACAATCGTTGCACCTGAAGAAGGTGGCACTCGCCAAGGGGTTGACCCGCTCCTCAAGTAGTGGGGCAGTAGTTTAAACGCATGGCTGATTTTGACCCTTCCACAATGATTGCTCGGTATAAAGAGCGTGCTGATGCGGTCAAGCGTCGACCACTGCCGCCGGTGGCTGGCGAAGAGCGACAAATGTTTTTGCAACAAGCGCAATCAGATTTTCAAGATTTTGCAATGATCGCAGACGCGCAAGCTTCGATCGAGAATGGCATCCTTGTGTTGCGGGTTGATTTGCGACCACCAGACGCCCGCGCTTGATCAAGTCTGGCATTACATCTCGAGTGCAATCAGCACCGATCTTGGCTGTATTTGCTGCAGTGTTGGTGTGGAGTTTTGGGCCAATCATCACGCTGAGCATCGGTGTTTCAATAAACACCACGATTTTTTATCGCGTCATTTTTTGGCCACCGTTTCTTTATGTCATAGCCAGGTCGCGCAAGGTGCCAATCACAAAACACGTGATGAAGATTACTTTTTGGCCCGGCATCTTTTTCGGCCTCTCAACAATCGCCGGTTTTACTGCCATGAAGGTCACGTCCGTTGCCAACGCAACAATTATTGGCAATGTGTCCACCGCATTGATTCTGTTTGCGGCACCAAGGTTTTTGGGCGAGCGCATTCGTCTGGTTCAGGTGGTCTTAGCGGCTGTGAGTTTTCTTGGAATTAGCGCAATTGTTTTTGGTGCCAACGGAGCAGGTGGAGCGACACTGCGCGGCGATGTCTACGCACTTGCCAACGCGGTGTTGTGGGCTGGCTATTTCGTGGCCTGCAAAAAGGTTCGTACCGACGGCGTAGGTGCCTGGGCCTTCATTTTCGGAGTCAGTGTGGCTCAAGTTGTAGTAGTGGCTCCATGGGCCATAGCTACATCAACCGATCTGGGCAGGGTAACCGCGCGCGACATTGGGCTGATCGTATTGATGACATGTTTTACGGGCACCGTGGGGCACACACTGATGGTGTGGGCTCAAAAATTTGTGCCAGCTTCTACCTCTTCACTAATTTCGCTACTCATGCCCGTGCTCTCGATGATCGGCGCATGGCTGGTATTCGAGCAACGAATCAATCTGATTCAGTTCTTTGGTGGCGCTGTCGTGCTTGCATCGTTGGCTGGGGTGGTGCGATATGGCACCAAAGAATCAATCCAGCGCGACGTGTTGACCACTGCTGACCCACTGCTCAACTCATCTCTCTAGCGAAGTAGCGATGTAATATTGGTTGGAAAGACTTATTTACCAATTTGGGAGGACCTATGATTCGAAGTAAAGCGTGGCTTGCAGTCGTCATTCCGACATGCATTCTCGTATTGAGTGGCTGTCTAAACGTAAGTGCGGACATATCGCTTAACGCGAAGGCCGAAGCGACTGGTAGTTACACGGTCGATATCCCAAAACAAGTCGCGGCAATGATGGGCATTACAAGTGCTGAATCCCTCGAGGGCAACTTGTTGGAAAGTGAAGATCTCAATCTTCCGCGTGGCAACTCCGTTGATGTCAAGGAGACAGATACTTCTTATGTGATGACAGTCAAGTTGATGAATGCGCCGCTCACGGAAGATGAAATGAAAGCTGAAGTACTGCCCGATGGTCGTATCAAATTTACGTTTGGTAACGAAGGTTCGACTGATACCGGTGGAATGGATTTGGGTGTCACGATGGGGAGCATCTCAGTAAAGGTAGTTTTCCCGGGAGATCTCGTCGAAGTAAGTCCCGAGTTTACGAAAGTAAACAGTAAAACTATTACGCTCAAGGTGGCTCTCGATAAGAACGTTAAGGTCTACGCGATAAGCGAGCCAGGTACTGACGGTAGTTCCAATGTTAAAATAGCGATTGCTATTTTTCTGGCTATTGTCGCTGCAAGTGTCCTCGCAGAACTAGTTCGCAAGCGCGCCAAAAAATCAGAAGGCGACATCGTAGAATTGGAGTAATTCCGAGGAAACCTGCCACCTCTGTTGCAAAGTCTGTGGCGTTACTGGAGCTTGCGTTTCCGCCCGGCTATATACGCAGCACCGGTGGCGCGACTTTCGGCATCATGGGTGGCAGAGACAAGTTTGTCCGCGTCACCAACCGAGCCAGCGGTAGAAAGCAATTCTTCTGTGGCCTGGTTTACTGCGACCTTTGTCATCTGTAATACAAGTGCAGATTTTGCCGCCAGCGAGCGCGCTAAAACATCAACGCATGTCTCGAGATCTGCTCGTGCAACAACTGTGCTTACAAATCGCAGATGCTTTGCTTCATGGGCATCAAACGGTCGGCAGGTAAGCACCAATTCTCTGGTTGCAGCCGGGCCAATTTCGCGCACCAACCGCGGGATGCCACCCCATGCAAGCGGGATGCCCAAGTCAACTTCTGGGATTGAAAACCGCGCATCGTCACTTGCCACTCGCAAATCGCAAGCGCCGGCTAACACGACACCACCGCCCACGCAATGTCCGTGAATTGCCGCGATCGTTACCTGCGGAATGTTGGTCAACGCTTCGGTCGCCAAGCGCCCGAGATCTGCCGACGCGTGTAGCGAAATATTCGGGTCGGCCGTTGCAAAATCATTGAGGTCGAACCCTGCGCAGAATGCTCGTCCTTGTCCACGGATAATTACTACGCGTACTGCACTCTGTTGGCCAAGCCATGCACTGGCAGTAACTAATTCGCTGAGGCATAGTCGCGAGAGTGCATTCAAATTATTCGGTCGGGCGAACTCGAATATCGCTATGCGCTCATCAACAATGATATTGAGAGTCGTAAATGTAGGCACAGCAGTCATGGCAGCGTTAAACGGTATCAAATTTGTTCCTTTCACTGCTCCGCTACGTCGACGATCATTTTGAGCCCAAGTATCCAAAGGCCCCATCTCAATCACCCGATGCGCCGTTTACACACAATGACTTGACGTGACAGGGTTGTGCATGAGAGTGGCGATGGCGAGATTCGTTATTCAGCCTCAAATCTGGTGAAAGGCGACGTGTTGACCACGACAGAGCCCCTGCTAAACTCATCTCTTCAGTTGAAGTAAGGCAATTACCGGTTTTGCGGACGTGGCTCAGTGGTAGAGCATCACCTTGCCAAGGTGAGGGTCGCGAGTTCGAATCTCGTCGTCCGCTCGAAT
>CAXNIQ010000145.1:0-3693 GCA_964202465.1 Ilumatobacteraceae bacterium | reverse complement strand
GTGCTGGTGTGCTCGGCAGCGAGCAGTAGGGGCA
Source organism: Ilumatobacteraceae bacterium (assembly GCA_964202465.1). GTDB lineage: Bacteria > Actinomycetota > Acidimicrobiia > Acidimicrobiales > Ilumatobacteraceae > UBA3006. Next base: position 3,659 of record CAXNIQ010000145.1, on the reverse strand, counting down.
AGAACGGGTCGTGCGATGTTTCGGCCGTCCAGCCACCTGTGTATCCAGCGCGCTCGAGATCTTGGGCGCTTGATGCTGCGTTGTGCAATGAACTGGGAATACCGCCGTCGAGTTTCATGAGTCTTTGTGATTTTCGCGCAAAAACTTTTCGAGCTCGGCGGCAAGCTCGTCGCCGCTTGGAAGCGGAACACCACCAAATCCCGTGGTCAGTGTGCCGTTGCCGCTGTGCTCGGTGTCGAATGCACTCTCGAGTTGGGTGAGCATTGCGGCATGTTCTGGATTGGTGCGCACAAGTTGATCGAGACGTTCGCGCTGAATTACTGATTGCTCATGAATGCCACTGATGTCAAGGGTGAGACCGCCAACATCACACACCGCACCAAGCAGAGCAGCCGATGCCGGTGGGTACGCCATCGATGCAACATAATGTGGCACCTGTGCCCATAATCCCAATGCGTCAATGCTTTGATCGTGAAGCGCATGTTCGAGCGCGGCTTCCATGCCAGCCGGCACATCAAGCGAGCTCTTGATGTAAGGAAGAGATTGGATGAGTGATGCATTTGGGGAAGTGCACGAAATCTGTACTGCTCGCGTGTGCGGTGTAGCAACCGGATATGCGCCCAGGCCGAGCATGCGGCGCACGCCGAGCGTGGTCGACAGGTTGGCTACTTCGTTGGCAAATTGCTTCCAACGAGAGTCTGGCTCTGGGCCGGTGAGCAACAGAACGTCGCGGTGATTGACATCGTGACCGATCATCAAGTGTGGAGCAGACCAGTCGAGTTTGGTGTTGACACCCTCGCGAAGTTCCATTGTTGGTCGTCGTGCGCGGTAGTCGACAAATAAGTCGGTATCAAATTCGAGCAACATTGTGGCGCCGGTTTCCGAGATGAGAGATTCCATTGCATTGCCAGCAGCAACACTCGTGTCGATCCAGCCGGTGAACATGACCACCAATAAAGGTTCGCTGAGTTGCGGAAGGCTGTCTCCAAACGATTCAGAAATGCGATATGCGTCGCTCATTGTGTGATCAGTGTAGGCGTGACAGCAACATTTCGGCTTTTTGTGCCGATGCTTCAACCTGCAATTTGAAAGGCTCAAAATCGCTTACATCATGCGCGCCCATTGCGCCGGAAATGTAGCGGGCGTAGACGCCTTCAATGATGCAGGCCAGTTTCCAGTAAGCAAATGCGACGTAATAGTCGAGATGCGAAATGTCTCGACCAGAAATTTGTGCATAGCGTTGCGCAAGTTGCGCACGATCCAAGAAACCTTCGGCGGTAGTTGTGCCAAACGTAGTGCCAGATGGTTCGTCGGTAGGTCCGCTCCAATAGACCATTAGCAAGCCGAGGTCGGCGAGTGGGTCGCCGAGCGTGCATAACTCCCAATCGAGCACCGCAATGATGTCACCCGCATCATTGATCATGCAGTTGTCGAGTCGGTAGTCGCCATGCACGATGGTCGCGGGCCCCTGAATTGGCAAATGCTTGAGCAGTTCGGCGTGAACGCGGTCGATCGCGCCGAGTTCGCGTGTTTTGGATGCATTCCATTGTCCATACCAGCGCTTGAGTTGGCGCTCGATGTAGCCATCGTGGCGACCAAGCTCGCCTAAGCCAACTGCGACCGGATCGACGGCATGAATTGCGGCCATGGTGTCGACAAGAGAGTGACTTGCTTGCAGACGCGTTGTTGGCGTGAGTACGCGCGATGCTATTTCTGGATCGCGCACAATGTGACCATCGACAAAACCCATTACATAGAACGGCGCATCATTGACTGTCACATCTGCGCACATGGCAAGTGCTGGGGCTACTGGCACCTTGGTGTTTTGCAACGCCGAGATCACTCGGTGTTCGCGACCCATGTCGTGCGCGCTGGCAAGCGCATGGCTCAGTGGCGGTCGGCGCAATACGTAGTGATGGTTGGCGCTATCGGTCACGCTAAACGTGAGGTTGGAGTGGCCGCCTGCAATGAGATCAAAACGAAATGGTGCGACAGCACCAGCAATATTTGCCGTGAGCCACCGAGATACCGATTCGGAGTTGATACCCGCAGGCGTTGGGTGCATTGCATTCATTGACACGCAAACTTAGTCAAGTGAGGGCGTGATGTCATACTCGGCAGTATCGTCGTGGGTATGGCGATTGATGTAACCGACGCGACGTTTCAAGCTGAGGTAATCGAGAGGTCCAAGACCACTCCGGTCATTGTGGATCTGTGGGCGCCATGGTGCGGGCCGTGCAAGACAATCGGGCCAATTCTCGAAAAACTCACTGATGCCACCGGGGGCAGGGTGATACTTGCCAAAGTAAACGTGGATGAAAACCCTGCGATTTCTGCAGCCTTCAAAGTGCAATCAATACCTGCTGTGTACGCACTCAAAGATGGAGCGATGCTGGATGGATTTGTTGGCGCGCAGTCAGAACACGTGATCGCCGAATTTGTGCAGTCGCTGATGCCTGAGGGTGGTGTGCCAACTGTTGAGTCGCTGTTGGCAGTAGGCGATGAGGCGAGTTTGCGCGAAGCATTTGTGCTCAAGCCCGGTGACGAACACATTGCAATCTTGCTGACCGAATTGTTGCTGGCTCAAGGTGATGTGACGGGTGCGCTTGGCGTGCTGGCATTGGTACCCGAGACCGACAAGGTGCGGGTTGTTATGGCTGCAGCGCGCGCCGCCTTCGCGCCGACCGATGATTATGACGCGCAACTGACAGCCCTGCTGCCTCAAGTGAGAGCCGATGAAGAAGCGCGAAAGCAGTACCTCATCATCATGGAGAAAATGGGCCCTCTCGACCCGCGCAGTGCTGCACATCGCAAAAGATTGACCGCACAACTCTTCTAGTTGCCGTACACATGGGGTCGTGCCAAGACCACTCATCGACTTCATTCATTGGATTGGCCTTAGTCGCATCTTGGCCTCTGCGTTTGGTGTTGTTGTAATGGTCGTAGGTGTGTGGTGGGTTGTGCGAGTGCCGCCGCCGCCACCCGAGGCAAGTATTCCGTTTGCAACTACAACGCTTGCTTCGCCGCTCGGACTTTTGCCGGGCGAGGTTATTACTTCACCCGATGTGTCATCGCAAATTACGGTATACGTTTCGGGCGAGGTGGTGAAACCAGGTGTGTACGTGTTGTTGGCAACAGCACGAGTGATTGACGCGCTGCAAGCAGCAGGTGGCACAACAAATCAAGCCGATCTCGTTGTGGTCAATCTTGCTGCACCGCTAGTGGATGCTGCGCAAGTGTTTTTTCCGCGCAAGGGCTCAACACCACACGCGACATTGCCACGACCGCATGCCGGTGTCAACTTGCCAATTGCAGGTAGCAGCAATGGTGCAGGTGCAGGTGCAACATCTGCAACTGGCATTGTCGATATCAATAGCGCGACGCTCTCTGATCTAGATGCTCTGCCAGGTGTTGGGCCATCGACAGCTCAGGCGATCATCGATTATCGAGTAGCAAATGGCCCGTATTCATCGGTGGAGGATTTGCTCAATGTGCGCGGCATTGGGCCATCAAAACTGGCTGCGATGCGCGCCCGAGTGCGTGTGTGAATGCGAGTTTTACAAAGCGCCAAGCACGATTGCGCTCAGCGCCAATGCCAACACTGCACCGATCGCTACACCGATAGCAAGTGGCCGAAATTCGCGCGACCACTCTGGCCA
>CAXNIQ010000144.1:0-3701 GCA_964202465.1 Ilumatobacteraceae bacterium | reverse complement strand
TCTCTCGCCAAACTCGGCAAACACTAAAGAGTCAGCGTTGGAGTTTGCCGACGTTGTGCGCAATCGGCGCATGACCCGCGCCTTTTCCAGTCATCCAGTTGACCCGGCACTGATTGGCGAAATCGTTGAACTCGGTTCGCGCGCGCCTTCGGCTGGCAAGACACAGGGATGGCATGCCGTCGTCATTTCGGGAAGTGATACAACCAAGTTTTGGGACGACACTCTTGCTACAGAAAAGCGCGCAGCATTTCGCTGGAAGCAATTGCTTGACGCACCAATTATCGCCTTGGTGTTTGCAGATCCTGTTGCCTATGTGCAGCGTTATGCAGAAAAAGACAAGTCGCAAACTGGACTAGGCGCCGGGGTTGAGTCGTGGCCAACACCATATTGGACAGTCGATGCTTCGTTTGCAGCGATGACGATGCTGCTGGCAGCCCAGGATGTGGGATTGGGCGCATTATTTTTTGCAGTATTTAGTGGCGAGCAGCAGTTGCGCAACAGACTCGGTGTGCCAAGCGAGATGCAGTTGATTGGCGCGATTGCAATTGGCTGGCCGCTCGTTGCCGATAAACCTGATCAAAGCCTGGGATCGAGCGCAAGGCGAACTCGTCGTACATCAGATGAAATTATTCATCACAACGCTTGGTGAATTAACTCAAGTCTGGTTGCAGGGCAGCGAAGAGCGCGTTGGCGAATGACGCAGCATCATGAGATGGCGCCATGCATGCGTACGCACGGCACACATACGCCAAGTCATCGTTGCGGCTGTGCCACAAAGGTGAGTCATAGCTCTCGCCCCATGCGCACACCACGGTGGGCAGCCACTGAGTATGAAGTTGCGTAACGAGATCGGCACGGTTTCCTGTGATTGCAACTTCGGTGATGCCCGACTCTCGTAGGTGAGCCGCTGCAAGCAAATTGCCAAACGCTGTTGGCGCACTCAATGAAATACCGGCGAGCAAATCGAGAATCTGATCAGCATGCCTTGCGTAATGCTCTTGACCCGTGAGTGCCGCTAGGCGATAGAGCGCCATAGCAGCGGTTGAGTTGGCTGAAGGCGTTGCGTTGTCCATCAGGTCTTTTTGGCGAACAATGAGTTGTTCGCCGTTGTGGGGTGTGGTGAAAAATCCACCGTGCTCGTTGTCCCAGTAATTAGACAACAACTCTTCAGCAGCATCTTTGGCATGAGTGATCCATCGGGCCTGTCCCGAAGCTTCCCCAAGTCTTGTGAATCCGTCGACGAGTTGTGCGAGGTCGGCGCCAAGCGCGGTATGTTGCGCGCGCGGATTGCCATCGCGCTGCCAACTCCGCTTCCATGATTGCGATGCCGACCCTAGTTGGGGGCCCAATTGCTCGATGAGAAACTCGCCATTTTTAATAGCGGCTGCAAGCCAGTCTGGGCGTTGCAAGAGTGCGGCCGCCTCGGCAAGAGTCGTCAACATGAGGCCGTTCCATTCGGCAAGCACCTTGTTGTCAAGGCCAGGCCACGCACGTGTGTTGCGCTCAGCAAGCAACAGTGCGCGTGCATTTTCAACTTGTGTGCTGCGTTGCAGATCGCCGCGATGGTGCAGTCTGCTCAATATATTTGTTCCCTCAAAATTTCCTTCGCTCGTCACTTCGTACCACTCAAGTGCAACCTCGTGTAGTTCGGTTGGTAGCGCGTCTTTGACTTGTTGTTGTGACCAGACGTAGAAGTGGCCCTCGACACTATGGCCTTGTTCATTAGTCGAGTCAGCGTCTTGTGCGCAATAAAAGCCACCATCATCAGAACAAAGATCTCGCAACACGTAGTCGAGAGTTTCGCTAGCAACTTGCAACCATCGAGGTTCGTCGAGTGCGATGCCAGCATGCACATACACACGGGCGAGAAGTGCCTGGTCGTACAGCATCTTCTCGAAGTGTGGCACGAGCCATTTTTCGTCAACGCTGTAGCGAGCAAAACCTCCACCCAAGTGGTCGTACATTCCGCCTGATGCCATTGCGTCAAGCGACGTGGTGATGATCGCGCGCAGTTCGGGATTGGGAGAATCGTTGTAAGCGCGCAGCAACAAGTCAATGTTCATCGTGCTTGGAAACTTTGGTGCAGAGCCAAATCCACCCCACTGGGCATCGTGGGTTTGCATCAACTGAGCAATTGCGGCAGCGATGTGTTGTGAGCCAATTGAGTTGTCGGTACTGGTTGACTGGCTGGTGATCCGACTTGTGCGATCGAGGCTTTCCATGAGGGCAGCAATATTGGTGTCTATGTCGTCACGACGGTTGGTCCATGCGTCGATGATCGCGTTCATCAATTGAATAAAAGTCGGTTTTGGGAAATACGTGCCGCCATAGAAAGGTTTTGCGTTTGGAGTTAAGAACACGGTCATCGGCCAACCGCCACGTCCTGTCATGGCCTGCACCGCATCCATGTAAATTGCATCGACGTCGGGACGTTCTTCGCGATCAACTTTGATGTTGACAAAAAGCTCGTTCATGATTGATGCGGTTTGTTCATCCTCGAAGCATTCATGCGCCATGACGTGGCACCAGTGGCACGCCGAGTATCCCACCGAAAGAAGAATTGGCTTTTGGGTTGCGCGGGCTACTGCAAAAGCCTCCTCGCCCCATGGAAACCAGTCGACAGGATTGTCGCGATGTTGGCGAAGATAGGGACTTGTCTGACTTGCGAGTCGATTAGACATATTTGGATAAATCAGCTTCTATGAAATGGCAACTGTCGCTGTAAATCCCAATGCAGGGAATGGCGCTTTGGTAGCGATCGAAATCTTCAACGTGCATGATCCCGGAACAACTGGCGCAATAATTTTTGTATTGCGGACTTTGCAGTTGCCGTCTACGACCTTGATGGTGCGCACACCCTTTGAACCCGAGCCAACGAATTGGCCAAACGGTGTCACCGATTGCAAAGCAAGTGTCGAAGACGTGATCCATGCGCCAGATTCGGGAATGGTTGCTCCAGAAAAGTGTGTGGATGCAGGGACCGTACCGCTGGCGGCTGTAGTGATGGAATAGCGAAGGTATTTGCGCAAATCTTTGAGAGTTGATTGGTATGTAGTGGCTACAGCATTGCGGATCATGGTGCAGTCTGCTGGCTTGCTTGTAGTTGCTTCTCCTGGAGCCGTGCATCGGTACCACTGACTTGTGGCGGTAGCAACTGTTGTTGACCCTGTACCTACTGCGAGCGCTCCAACACGACCTTCAGTGATGAGTGACGCAGTGATTATTTTTGGAAACATCACGTTGAGTTCAGCAAATGCCGCGACGAGATTGATGACTCCATAACCAAATGTGGAATCGCGGCCGATCGCGCCGATGTCGGTGGCGGTTCGTTGCAGTACATCGCGCACTTGGGCTGCGGATATCGATGGTTGTGCTGCAAACAACAACGCTGCTGCACCAGTGACAAAGGCTGCAGCCATGCTTGTGCCGCTTAGAATTTTGTAATCATTGCCGGCCGTCGAAACGATGGATGTTCCGGGTGCAGCTAGGTCGATGTAGTCGCCGCGTTGATCGAAACTGACGACGCTATTGGTGCGATCTATGGCAGTGACTGTGATAGTGAGGTCGCTTGCTCCAGGCCATTTTGGTGTCGCGTCAATGCCACCATTGCCTGCTGCGGCAACGACAAGCACATTTTGATCCACGGCGTATTGAAGTGCTGCAATGAGCGATGTGCTTTCCGTTGGGCCCCCGAGAGAAAG
>CAXNIQ010000143.1:0-3705 GCA_964202465.1 Ilumatobacteraceae bacterium | reverse complement strand
GTTGATGTCAAGGTGATGTCCGAAGGACCTCGTCCGTTGATGGAAGTGGTGTTGAGTGACGCATGGGTATGGGACATGTACCGCACGAGCCGATTCGTTCCGCGCGTGAGAGTGTTGAGTTTCAAAGACCTCAACATCGAAGAGCTACCTCCGATCGATATCTAAAGGCGAGTGCTGCTGCGCGAGTTGCGCGAGGCAAGTGGGCAGAAGATTTGGTGTCGCGTTGGTACGAGCAGCACGGTTACGTAATTGTTGCGCGCAACTGGCGATGCAAGCGCGGCGAGCTCGATGTCGTCGCATCTAAAAACGGCGTGCTAGTGGTGTGCGAAGTGAAGGCGCGGGCGAGCAGTGCTTTTGGTACTCCGGCCGAAGCAGTCACGCCTGCGAAGCAACTGAAGGTGCGTCGCGCAACTTCCGACTTTCGTGCGTCGCTGCGTGTATCAAACGATCCAGTTGCTCTATTGGTAAACACGGCGCGCTCAGTGCGTTTTGATGTGGCGTGTGTGCTCGGCACGCAACTCGAAATGCTTGAAGATATTTTCTAACTAGCAACTTTGGCGCGTCTGTCCCAACATGCGTAGTGCCAGTGACGACGCAAATCTGTTGCCCCCAATGGCACGCAAACGTAATGGCCCATCTTCTCTGGAATTCCACGGTGACATCCTGGGCAGACATATGCCTTGAGTGCCTCATAGGGCTGCACGCGCTTCACTTGTATGTCGCCGTACAGGCCGTCCCAAATGCCTGGCGCTTTTTTGCGTTTCGTTTTTGGTGCCATGAATGTGTTATCCGGCAAACGCCCACACCACAAGTAGCACCACGACAAGCAGTGCCGACCCGACAATGAGGAAGTCGCTGGTGCGCTTGACATGTTTGCGATTCGGATTAAATCCCATCTGTTCAGTATCGTCTATGCCATGGGGATTTCGGGCGCATCAAACACATTTGAGACACTTCTCGTCACGCGAGACAACGGCATTGTGACGGTGACAATGAATCGTCCATCCAAAAAGAATGCTGCCAATGCAACGATGTGGGCCGAGTTGCTCGCAATATTTCGCGAGGTTGGCACCAATGAGCAAGATCGTGCAATGGTGCTTACTGGTACTGGCGAGGCTTTCTGTAGTGGTGCCGATTTGGGTGGTGGAAACTCTGACTCGAGTCCAGACCCACGAGCAAATCAGAGCCGGCTCGCATCCATGCGCCATATTGGCGATGTATGCAATGCGTTAGCGCGTATTCCTCAGCCAACAATTGCCAAGGTTCGCGGTGTTGCTGTGGGTGCCGGTTGCAACATGGCGCTCATGTGCGACCTGGTTGTTGCATCAGATAATGCACGATTCTCCGAGATCTTTGCCAAGCGTGGTTTGTCGCTCGACTTTGGCGGTTCATGGGTGTTGCCGCGCAGGGTCGGCTTGCATCGCGCCAAAGAGCTTGCATTTTTTGCCGAAATCATCGGTGCTGTCGAAGCCGAGCGCATTGGTCTTGTCAACCGAGTGGTTGCAGATGCGCAACTCGATGCTTTTGTGAGTGATTGGGCTACACGTCTTGCTGCTGGCCCGCCAATTGCATTAGCACAAACCAAACGACTGCTCAACAATTCGGCCAACGTCACACTTGAAGAAGCACTTGACGACGAAGGCGCTGCGCAGGCTGTCAACTTCGGCACCAAAGACACGGTTGAAGCCATGACCGCGTTTATCGAAAAACGAGAGCCACGCTTTACTGGTCGATAGCGGTTGACGCTTCTCGGGCAAATTTGAGCAAGTAGAATTACTTTCGTGCGCACAAGAATGGCTCTGGCGTCGGCAACCATTGTGATGTCTAGCGTTTTATTTACGCCAACATTTTCGGTTGGTGCCACAATTCCTCCCGTACCGCCTGTCGACACAGTTCCTACAGAAGTCATTGCAGTCGGCGACTCGGTGCCAGACGAGCAAGGCGATCTCGGTGGGGTTGTAGAAACGACGTTGCCCATCAACTCGTCTGCTGCCACAACAATTCCTGCAGGATGCGCAATACCTATGGCGCCACAGATGGTGTTTGTGGGCGAGCTGCTCTCGATCAGTGATTCGACAGCAACGTTTCGTGTCATTCAGGTACGTGCCGGTACTGCAAGTGGCTACATCAATAACGACACGGTAGAAGTGCGTTACGGGCAAGACACAAAGTTTCTCGACACTGGCACTCGCTACATCGTTGGTGCGGCCAGTGATCCATTTTCGCCACTGCTTGTTTCTAAGGTTCGCGAAAATGCGCCGCTGTTTGGCGGTGATGCAGTGGTCGGAGTCAATGGCTCGACAGGTTCGTGTCCAAACCTCGAAGACCCAGTGCGCACGATTTTGGAGAACGGCACGAGCATTGACACTGGTGTTCTCAAGCCGTTGCTTGAAAACAAATCGCTCGTTATCGTGGCGATCCTGATCGCGATTGCCGTAGTTGTTGGCGGATTGTTTGCACTCGTCATGACACGTCAAGTTTCGCGCCAAGCGTCGAGGGGAATACGTCAGCGCCGTGCGAGCAATTTGAGCAAGAAACAGCGAAGTGAGCGCGATTAGTTTTTGAAAGCAGCGGTTGCTGCCGCGCGTAACTCGGTCACCGCGTGTTTAAGACCCTTTGGCTCTTTAAACAATGCGGTACCCGCTACCAAAACATTTGCACCAGCTGCTGCTGCGCCAGCGATTGTCTTTAGGCCAATGCCGCCGTCAACTTCCACATTGACTACATCGTCTAAGCCAGCTTTGCGAATCATCGCGCGCACTTGCGCAATCTTTGGCTCCATTGTTGAGATGTAATTCTGGCCACCAAAGCCAGGGTTGATAGTCATGACCAACACCATGTCGACGAGGTCGAGCACATCGGCAACTGCGCTCGCTGGCGTTGCAGGATTGAGCGCAACTGCGGCAGTCGCACCGAGTTCACGGATATTGCCAAGCGTGCGGTGCAGGTGTGTGCAAGCTTCGGCATGCACGATTAAGCGCTGGCAACCAGCCTCTACATATCGCTTGGCCATGATGTCTGGCGTGAGCACCATGAGGTGGGCTTCAAACGGCAATTTTGTGAGTGATCGTGTTGAGGCAATGATGTCGGGACCAAACGTGAGGTTGGGTACAAACTGACCATCCATCACGTCCCACTGAATGAGGTCGACGCCTGCTTCGTCGAGCGCAACAATTGCCTCGCCCAGTTTCGAAAAATCGACTGGAAGAACAGAGGGCGCAATCTGAATTGGCAACGTCACGCAGGTCATCCTAGTTGGCTTGCATTTGGGTCGTAGCATGAGTTGCAGTGGATAACGAACAGGTGCGTTTTGAGCGATTGGTCGCTGGCGGAGATGCGCTTGGGCACCTGGCAGATGGGCGAGTGGTGTTTGTGCCAGGGGCATTGCCGGGCGAATTAGTAGATGTGCAGATCACTCAAGCCAAAAAGGATTTTGCGCGGGGCACAGTTGCCAGCATTGTTGAGCCATCTACCCATCGGGTTGCTCCACCATGCGAGCATGTGTCCCGAGGCTGCGGTGGTTGCTCGTGGCAGCACCTCGACGTTGCGCAGCACATGGAAGCAAAAGTCGCGATCGTTCGCGAGGCATTGCGCCGCAATGGCAAGATCGAAACGCTCGAAGTCACTGCAGGTGGCTTTGTGCCTCCAACTGCCTCGCGCACCACACTGCGCATGGCCGTCAATCCAGACGGCCGATTGGGTTTT
>CAXNIQ010000142.1:0-3747 GCA_964202465.1 Ilumatobacteraceae bacterium | reverse complement strand
CTAGATGCACTACGAAATTTGGGCGCTACATCCGTGATGCAATTTGACAATGTGAAGGTAGCCGTTGAAGGCGCCAACGCGGTGCACACCGATGTCTGGACATCGATGGGCCAAGAATCAGAAACCAAAAAACGCGAAATTGCCTTTGCGGATTTTCAAGTTACTGAATCGGTAATGAAGATTGCCGCGAACGACGCAATCTTTTTGCATTGTCTGCCTGCCCACCGCGGCATGGAAGTGTCGGCCGAAGTAATCGATGGTGTACAGAGCAAAGTGTTTGAACAAGCCCACAATCGCATGCACGCAGCACGTGGATTGCTGGCATTCTTGATGGGGGTGCAGTCATGACAACCAAAGTGCAACGTCAACAATCGATTTCGAGGTTGATTTCGGAGAGAGATGTGACAAGTCAGCCACAGCTGTTGCGACTATTGAAAAAGTCCGGGATTAGCGCGACGCAAGCAACGGTGTCGCGGGATTTGGAAGACTTAGGTGCAGTGAAAGTGCGCACCGCAAAGGGTGATACTGCATATGCAATTCCCGAGTTTGAACCAGAAAGAATTGCTCCACTCGAACAGCTTCGTCGCGTGCTCTCAGAGTGGGTTGCAGACATTCAAGTGAGTCATCCATTGGTGATTGTGCGCACGCCACCTGGATGCGCGCATGTCGTTGCGTCGGCACTCGATCGATCACGAATTGAAGGCTTGGTTGGAACCGTTGCGGGCGATGACACCATGCTTTGTGTTGCGAGCGAAAAATTTGGAGCCAAAAGGCTTGCTGCCCACCTCGGAAAACTGGCTGGTTTGCAAACGACCAGGTTGGCCCAAAAATGAGTGGCGATAACAAGGCTGGTCTTTCACAACCGTTGTGGCATGGTCGTTTTAGCGTTGCACCCGCACAAGAACTGATGGCCTTCACGCAGAGCCTGTCATTTGATCAGCGTCTGTGGAGAGACGACATTGCAGGCTCAATTGCGCATGTCAAAGGTCTTGAGCATGTTGGTTTGTTGACATCTGTTGAAGCCTCGGCAATAGTAGGAGCACTGAATGGTGTTGCGAACGAAATGAGCACAGGAGTATTTGTGTTTGTGGAGTCCGACGAAGATATTCATACCGCTATTGAACGTCGGGTAACCGAGATTGCTGGTGCAGTGGGCGGAAAGGTCCATACGGGACGAAGTCGTAACGACCAATGTGTGACGGCTGTGCGACTCTGGACAAAGCGCGAGCTACAAGTGCTCGCATCCAAGTTGTTTGATTTGTGTGATGTGCTGAGCACTCGTGCAGACTCGGCAGGGTGGGATGCCAACGGTGTGTATCTACCCGGATATACGCATATGCAACGAGCTCAACCGGTGTTGTTGGCGCACCATTTACTCGCACATGCCTGGGCGTTCACTCGCGATATCGAGAGACTCGCACAAACTGTTGAGCGTTTAGACGTTTCGCCACTGGGCGCTGGTGCGCTAGCTGGCTCATCGTTGCCACTCGATCCACAGTTCACTGCAAACGAGATGGGTTTTGCCGATTATTTTGCAAACTCATTGGATGCTGTTTCGGATCGGGACTTTGTCGCAGAAGCATTATTCAACATTGCGCTTATCGGCACTCACTTGTCGCGTATTGGCGAAGAATTTGTGTTGTGGACGACAACCGAGTTTGGTTTTGCTTCGCTCCATGACAGCTACGCGACTGGTTCGTCAATGCTTCCCCAAAAAAAGAATGCCGACATTGCTGAGTTGGCTCGAGGAAAAACGGGTCGATTGATAGGCAATCTCACTGGTCTGCTCACCACACTTAAGGGCTTGCCACTTGCGTATAACCGAGATTTGCAAGAGGATAAAGAGCCGCTATTCGACTCGTATGACCAGGTCTCACTGGCTGTTACAGCAATCTCGGGAATGATCGCTTCGGCAACATTTCATGAGCAGCAAATGAGAGATGCTGCAGATGCAGAGATGCTCAGTGCCACCGATCTCGCAGAATGGTTGGTGCAACAGGGTACGCCATTCAGACAAGCGCACGCGATGGTAGGAAGCCTTGTGCAAAAAGCTTTGACTGGAAGCCATTCATTGGTCGAGTTGGTGGCAAATGATCCTCAGTTTGGTGCAGATGCTGCGAAATTGATTGGAAAAGGTGTCGGAATTGAACGTCGGTCTTCTCCGGGAGCGAGTGGACCTCTGGCTGCGAAGGTACAGCGTGAAAAATTCGCTGCACGCATTGCTTCATTGCAAAAACAACTCGCTAGCGAATAGCGCAGTATGACTATTATTGTTTTATGGCTTCAACTGGTGTCCCTTCGCACCGAGACATTGTCGCCGAGTTTGCATCGCGGGGTTTGATCCACGACTCAACTGATAGGGCAGAGCTTGCAGCTCGCAGTACAAGCAGTCAGATTTCTGCATATGTAGGTTTTGATCCGACATCAGATTCGCTTCATGTCGGCAACTTGCTCGGCCAAATTTCATTGCGTCGGCTGCAACTGCTTGGTCATCGACCAGTGGTGCTTGCTGGCGGAGCAACGGGCATGGTGGGCGATCCGTCGGGACGTAGCGATGAGCGCAATCTGCTCGATACCGAGACGTTGAGCCAAAATGTGCAATCAATCAAGCGCCAACTTGAACGCATTTTGGATTTTACTCCTGGTCACACACAGGCGATATTGGTTGACAACGCAGAATGGACTGCAAAGATTTCGGCACTTGATTTTCTTCGCAATGTGGGAAAACACATCACCGTTAATCAGATGCTCGCAAAGGATTCGGTGAAGTCGCGTTTAGCCGAAGGAAACGGACTTTCGTTTACCGAATTCAGTTACATGTTGTTGCAGGCAAATGATTTTCGGCACCTCTGTGAGAACTTTGGTTGCGAAATGCAAATGGGTGGTTCTGATCAGTGGGGAAACATCACTGCTGGTATCGATCTCATTCGCAAGACACTCGGACGAAGCGCATTCGGTTTGACCTGGCCACTAGTCACAAAATCGGACGGATCGAAGTTTGGCAAGACCGCAGACGGAGCTGTGTGGCTCGATGCGCGTCGTACATCTCCGTATCAGTTTCGACAATTTTGGATGCAGCTCAGCGACATTGATATTGAAAAGATGTTGCCGCAGTTTTCTTTGCGATCAATGGAAGAGATCAACGAAATTCTTGTCGAGCAGCGCGCGAGACCTGAATCGCGAATTGCTCAACGTACGTTGGCGCGTGAATTGACCGAACTGTTGCACGGCGAAGAGAGCGCAGTTGCTGCAGAGCAGGCAGCCGATGTCTTGTTTGGCGCTAATCCTGTTTCGGCAAGCCCAGCGGCTCTGCACTTGATTGCCTCTGAAGTTTCAGGAAGCACCATGGGTATTGCAGCATTGGGTGACGCAGTCAGTGTGTTGGTCTTGACCGGACTTGCATCGTCGAATACTGAGGCGCGTCGCTTGCTCGCTCAACGCAGTGTTCGTGCAAATGGAGAGCAGATCGATGAACACGCCAAGCTCGACAAAGTTCCTCTGTTGCATTCTCGCTGGCTCTTGCTCCGTAAGGGTAAGACTGCGTATCATCTGATCGATTTTCAGGGCTAACGAGTCCGTTCAGATCCAGCTCACTGTATTTCGTCTTGATGACGGTGCGTTTGATTTTGCTGTGAGTAGATCGAGCCATCTTGGGTATACACGATGTTTCGTCGCTGTTTGCAAGTAGACTTCGTCAAGTGCCAACCCCAGAAGAACGTGGTCCACGTCGTCCGCGACGGGAAGAAG
>CAXNIQ010000141.1:0-3756 GCA_964202465.1 Ilumatobacteraceae bacterium | reverse complement strand
CAGACAACATTGCAAGCAACTGGTAGTCGCCCGCGTCCAGACCAAAAGCACCCAAATCTCTCTCAATGGCATTCATCAGATCGGGAGACGTTGTGACGAAACCTCGCCACGCTTTCATCTCGACTTCATTTAGCCAACGTGGGGTTGCCATATTATTAGTATATCAAATAGTTGTGTACGCAACTACATTGGTGATATAGTTGTGCTCGCAACTACCTCGCCTTTGAGGTTCTTAACACAAGGAGAAATTAATGAATGCAGTGATGTTGATCGGGCGTATTTTGCTCGCCTTTATGTTTATAGCAAGTGGTCTCAACCACCTCACAAAAGCCGAGGCAATGGCTGGCTACGCGGCATACAAAAAAGTGCCTGCACCAAAGCTTGCAAATGGATTGTCGGGAATCTTGATGGTTCTTGGCGGACTCTCGATCATCCTCGGCGTCTATGCCGACCTGGGCGCAGTTGTTCTTGCAGCACTGCTCGTGATCATGGCGGTCAAGATGCACGCTTTCTGGTCAGAGACTGACGCAACAGCTAAACAGACCGAAATGATCGGATTCATGAAGAACATTTCGATGGCCGGTGGCGCATTGTTCATCTTTGCGATTGCCGCAACAGCAAATTCAGACTATGGCTGGGCACTCACCGAAAGCCTTTGGAGTATCTCCAAGTAATTACTGCGGGGTCGCCCCCCGACCCACTTATAAACAGATACATAGAAGGGCGGCCCGAAAGGGTCGCCCTTCTCTATTTAGCCTCGAAACTTGTCCCACTCTTCTTCACTTCGTCCGAGCTCACGAAGTCGTATTGATACCGATAACGGCATCTCGATCTCTTTTCCGGCTTTCACCGATGCAACTAGGTCACCATCTTCGTCCCACATGTGACAGGTGTTGATCGTGCCTGAGAACTGACGCGAACGCTGATCTTTTGCCGCAGATGAATCGAGGTCGGCATCAGTAGTCACCACGAAGGCCCGCATTGACCAACCGGTCTGTATCGCCACTGGCGCCATTGCCGACAGCAACGCACCGATATGCGTGCAGCCACGTGGTCCAGCAAATAATTCTTTTACTTTTGCATTAAAGCCACGACTGATAGACATGCCTTCAAGTTTTTTGTAGTGATCGGTGATATCAGTGCATCCCAAATGCGGATGATTCTTAAATTCAACTGACGCCTTCTCGATCACAAACGCTGGGTAGGTGATTTCGAGATCAACAACCATCAAATGCATCCACAGTGGATCAGGGTCGTTTGAGATGTAAACGCCAGCAGGCTTTTCATCGCACACAACTCCGCGCAACATAAAACGATCATCTGCCAACCGAAACGCTCGTACCTCATACCTGCGGGTGTGCAGGAGGGGTAAGTCTGGGTTGGGGGGAAACATCTCTTGTGTTGGCATTCGTGTAACGCTAACGAACTAGTCTCAAAACATGACTAATGAAGAGCTCATAAGCATTGTTTGCCCAATCTTTAATGACAACGCGTACAAGTACTACTTTTCCCCGTCGACCATTGCGGTTGGGAAGTCACTTGGGCTCAAAGGTATGGAGTTCTATGTTGGCGGCAGGGGCGGTGCATTGGGCGACTGTGATGGCTCGGTGGTTGCTGCAGCATTTGGCTACTTCAACCCAGTCATTATTAATGCCGCTTGGACACTCGCAATCGCTAAGCATCCTGCTCGAGAAATTGGCAGTGCACACTACGAATGTGCAGCGGCCACCGGCAGAGAAGAACTCGTCGCGCTTCCCAATCTGGCCGAATTTGTTGCTGCAATGCAAAAAGTATTTGATGCAACAGACCCGGACGGCCTCGCGCTCTTCGCGGCATTCAAATCGCTCCCCCTCGTCGATGATTTGCCAGGTAGAGCGATGCAACTCGCTGCATCGTTGCGCGAATACCGCGGAAGTGCCCACCTCGTTGCAATTCGTGCGAGTGGTCTGAGCGCAATTCAGGCTCACTACATACACCGTCCGAACGACATGAAAATGTTTGGCTGGTCTGAAGCCGAATATCCACATGTTGATGATGAGACTCGTGCTCGCATGGTGAAGGCCGAAGAACTCACTGACGCGCTCTGCATCGCTCCGTACTCTGTGCTGAATGAATCCGAGCGAGCATCTCTCGTGGCGGGCGCAAAAGCCTTCGAAGTAACTTTCGCTGTTTAGAGTTCAGCTGCCCTGGATTTGATCCTGTCTACTTGATTGCCGAATAGTCGTCAGATTTAATCATGGCCAAGAATGCCACATTTCTTATGTGACCGTTTTGCTCCATAACGTCAAAAATTAGTTGAGCCTTACAGAGGTTCAGTCAATACGATGAGTGAGGTGAATGAACTAACAACAGATGCGCATCCAAGCACTCTGCTCGACGTCATCAAAATCATCCCTGGCGACTGCTATGACAACCCAACATTCAAAGGAATGTCCTATGTCGTGCGCAGTTTTGCGCTGTACTTCGCCGTGATTGTGGCACTTCTCAGCACCAATACCTGGTGGTTGGTCGTACCTCTCATCATCTTTGCCGGAGCAATGGTTTCGGGTCTCTTCGTCATCGGTCATGACGCATCTCACGGCGCATTATTCTCATCAGCAAAACTCAACCGATTGATTGCGCGGGTCGCGATGCTTCCCTCCGCACACATCGAAGCAGCTTGGGATCTTGGGCACAACCGCATCCACCACGGACACACCGTCAAGCAAGGCATGGACTTTGTGTGGCACCCCATCACTCTCGAACAATGGAACGAAATGAGTCCTTGGCGACGTGCACGACACAAACTTGAATGGTCAATAGTCGGCTCTGGTTTTTATTACGGCCGCGAAGTGTGGTGGAACAAAATGATGCGCTTCAAAGGCAGCGAAAAATGGGCCAAAAAAATTGATGTTGATCGAGCGACGATGCTTGTCATACTCTCCATGCTCTGTACATTGCTTGGCGCCATTGGCTGGGTGCAAACGGGCAACGTGCAAGGTGTCATTTGGACACTACTGAAGGTCGCTGTTATTCCGTGGATGCTTTTCATTTCCATCATCGGTTTCACGGTGTATGTACATCACATTGGTGAAGACATTCGCTGGTACTCACGTCGCGATTGGTCAAAGTTTCGAGGCCAAATGGAGGGCACTACGATCTTGCGAATTCCTCGCGTGCTCAACTACATCTGGCACAACATCTTCATTCATGTGCCGCACCATGTCGACATGCGTATTCCGTTTTACAAACTTCCCCAGGCAGCTGAAGCAATCAAGGCTGCTTTTCCTGGCGTGGTGATCGATAAGAAGTTCTCTTTGCGCGCGCATTTGCGTACTACCCGTGCATGCAAGCTGTACAACTTCGAAACTGGTAAGTGGTCGACACTCCCCTCATAGCTCACTCGCAGTTCATAGAGCAATACACTTAATTCGTGTTTGCAATTCGACAACCAACCATCGACGACGCAGACTGGATCACGCGAGCGTGCCAAGACACAGATATTCAGCGTTGGACTCTCGTGCCTCGTCCCTATAAGCGCGACCATGCACTCGGATTTATCGACAACACCATCGCCGAGACCTATCGCTGGGTAATCGAACAACAAGAGACAAACGAAGCAGTTGGAGTGGTCGGTATCCACACAATCAATCCCGATACGGGCAATGCCGATATCGGTTACTGGATAGCACCATGGGGTCGCCGCCGTGGTGCAGCAACGCATGCACTGCTTCTCGTCGAACAATTTGCGCTCACTATTCAATCTATTAAGTTTCT
>CAXNIQ010000140.1:0-3772 GCA_964202465.1 Ilumatobacteraceae bacterium | reverse complement strand
ATCACGATCCGCGCGAATTTCTATTGGGTCAGTAATCCTGTTTCGTGTTGCCAGTTCACGACGCACGGCTGCAGATATCAAATTCTTTGCTTCCATAAATGGATCTGAATCAATGTCAGCAACCGCAGCACGTTCGATCACTTCGCGGGCTTCAGGATCTGCGGCCTCGAGAGATCCGGTAATGCCACCGTTCACTGATGCAACCGCAAGATACGCCCTGCGATACACGTCATCCGAAAATAAACCTTCGCTCATCCATGTAGCAATATTGTCCCAGTCTTGAACCATCAATGCAAGCGCGACAAATTCGGCGTTCTCACGACGCGACGAATCGACAGTCGGGTTCGTGCGCACCTCTGGCTTGCGACTGCCACGCTCGGCCAACTGCACCAAGTCGGCAGCGGGAAGACCAACATGGCTCGCAACCTCGCCGGCATAGAGTTTGCGCACATTTCTGTCGGGGTGTTCATTAATGACAGCCATTGCCAGCTGTGCCGTGCGCGAACGAGCCTCGGGCGATGCAATCGACCCAGCATTGAGTGTGCGTTGTAACCGGAATTTCAAGAACCGTTGAGCGTCTTTAATGGCAGCAGCCAGTGCTTCAGGATTGGTCATCGCGAGCTCGCCTGGGTCTTTGCCATCGGGAAACTTGGCAACATATACCTGCAACTTGTATCGGCTCTCCCACTCATAAAAACGCTCTGCAGCACCCTGTCCGGCCGCATCGGCATCAAACGCCAAAATGACTTTGTTGGCAAATCGTTTCAAAAGTCGCACGTGCTCTTCGGTCAATGCGGTGCCGCAAGTTGCAACTGCGCGGGTAATTCCTGAGCGATGAAAACCAATGACGTCCGTATATCCCTCACACACAATCACTTCGTCGGCAGCAACGATGTCTTGCTTGGCCCAATTCAAACCATACAACGTTTTTGACTTTGCATAAATAGTTGTCTCTGATGAGTTTTTGTATTTGGCGGGGTCAGTGCTTCCCGGCAGGATGCGTCCGCCAAACGCAACTGCGTCTCCCGCGTCAGTAAATATTGGAAAGAGCACCCGTGCGCGAAACGAATCTTGGGGTTTGCCGCGCTTGTTAATAAATGCAAGTCCGACTTCTTTGAGCAGATCAATCGACACATCAATCTCGCGGCTCATCGCGTCCCAGTCATCTGGGGCCCAACCCATCTTAAATTGTCGCGCGACATCACCAGAGAGTCCACGATCCCGCAAGTAATCACGCGCGACTCGCGCATCGGGGCTAGTTAAGAGCCTCTCGTGATACCAATTCACCGCCTTATCCATCACCTCGATGAGTTGTTTGCGATGTTGTCTGTCTTTGCTTTGGCCACCCGTTGTGTAGGTCAGGGTCATTCCAGTCTTATTCGCGAGATGTTCAATCGATCCCACAAAATCGAGGTGCTCAATTTCTTGCACAAACTTGAATACGTCACCGGCAGCGCCACAACCAAAGCAGCGATAACGCTTGGTTTCTTCGCGCACGTTAAACGAACCAGACTTCTCGGCATGAAACGGGCATAGCCCAACCCAGTTGCGACCAACTCTGCGCAGTGGCAGATATCCCTGCACCACGTCGACTAGTGAAACGGTTTCGCGCAACCGTTCTATGTCGTCATCGCTAATGGCCACGCCAGCAGACTAGTGCTTGCGGTCGTGGACGATTGAAGCGACAATCGCGACCGTCATAACCATCAATATGAACAACAATGACAGCCACGTTGGGACGTGGTACCAGTGTGCAACCGTCATTTTGAGGCCGACATAAATCAAGAGCACTGAGATGGCTGGTTTGAGGTAGACAAAGCGATCCTTGATATCGGCAAACAAAAAGTAGAGCGCGCGTAGACCCATAATGGCAAAAGCATTGGCCGCAAACACAATGAATTGCTCATGACTCACCGCTAGCACGGCAGGAACAGAGTCGACGGCAAACACCAGGTCGGAGATTTCAATGACGACCAGCACTGCGAGCAACGGAGTGGCAAGTCGCTTTCCATTTTTCTTGGTGAAGAGCTTCTGTCCATCCAATTCATCGGTGGTCGGAATAAAGCGGTGGAATAGTCGCATCGTTCGTGTGTCACTTGGATTGGTGTCGTCATCGTCGCCGTGGCGAAATACTCCAACACCGGTGTAAATAAGGAACAATCCGAAGCCAATGAGCACATAATCAAAGCGCTCGATGATTGCAACGCCGAGGAAAATAAATACAAAACGCATCACAAGAGCGCCAAATATTCCCCAAAACAATGTGCGGTGCTGGTATTCGCGCGGCACTTGAAAGTGAGAAAAAATCATTGCCCAAACAAACACGTTGTCAACGCTCAAGCTCTTCTCAATGAGATAGCCACTGATGTACTCAACTGCAGCAGCCCTCTCGAACATTGCCCAGATCACAAATGTGAAACCAATACCAATGCTCACCCACACAATGGATTCGATTGCTGCTTCTTTGAGCCCGGCGACATGTGGTCGGCGGTGAACGATCAGGATGTCGACCAAGAGAAGTGTCGCTATGACACCGATCAACATTTCCCAGCCCCACCATGGGACCGTGATGTCAACAAAGTTTTCACTTCTAGAACTTGCGCTGAATAGCATGCTCGCCATGTGCCTACCTTGGATCTCTCGGGTTTTACGCTGAAACTATTTAGTTTCGGCTTTGCTTCCCCCGATGATCGCTTGCGCTGACGCAAGTCGGGCTATAGGTATACGATACGGCGAACACGAGACATAATCAAGTCCGGCGCGATAAAACAATCCGATTGATTCTGGATCGCCACCGTGTTCTCCACACACACCAAGTTTGATTCCGCGTTTTGCCTTGCGACCACGTGCCGCGGCGATTTTCACAAGTTCACCAACACCAACTTGGTCGATAGTCTCAAATGGATTTCGCTTCAGTAGACCGGCCTCTAAATATGCAGGCATCATGCGACTTTCCACGTCGTCGCGGCTGAAACCAAACGTCATTTGGGTCAGGTCGTTGGTACCGAAACTGAAGAAATCGCTGATCTCTGCCAACTCACCTGCAACGAGTGCTGCCCGTGGGGTTTCGATCATCGTGCCGATAGTCACTTTTGGACGCTTCGACTTTTTGACCGACTTTTTGACTGACTTTTTAACTGAGTTTTTAACTGAGTTTTTGACCGAGCTTGTAGCAGGCTTGAGCTGCTTCGAGTGTTCCAAAATTTCTTGTTCGACCCAACTGCGGGCCAAAGCCAATTCTTCTTTTGTCACGGTGAGAGGGATCATTACTTCCACAATTGGAGAAAAACCCTCGCTTGCAACAATGTCGGCAGCAGCAAGCAGTGCTCGCACTTGCATTGCGTACAAACCTGGCTTGATCACGCCAAGTCGAACACCGCGTGTGCCAAGCATCGGGTTAACTTCGGCCCACGAATGCGCCGCTTCAATCAGCTTGGTTTCTTCAGCAGTGAGGCCAACAGTTGCCTTCTTGATCTCGAGCTCATCGACGCGTGGTAAAAACTCGTGCAATGGCGGGTCGAGCAAGCGCACTGTCACAGGCAATCCACTCATCGCGCGCAGCAATGCAGCGAAGTCTTCGGTTTGCACAGCACGCAATTCGTCCAAAGCAGCCGCCTCTTCTACCGGAGTGCTTGCCAAAATCATGCGTCGCACAACAGGCAGGCGATCTGGCGCCAAAAACATGTGCTCGGTACGGCACAACCCAATACCCTCTGCCCCATATTCGCGTGCTTTGATGGCATCTTCGTCGGTGTCGGCATTTGCACGAACT
>CAXNIQ010000139.1:0-3846 GCA_964202465.1 Ilumatobacteraceae bacterium | reverse complement strand
CGAAAAATCTCATTTGAGACAATATGTGCTCAAGCAATGGCGCGTGTATTTGCTGCATGTGGTGGCGATCATGTTTGCTGCGTGGTGGTACCTGTCGATTTATAGTTTCGAATTGTCTACAAAGCTCACCGCCGACATGCCGAGCGTTTCACTGCAAAGCCAGATTGACCGCGCGGTGCATCACATTCCGACGCTTCTTGATCAGGCAGTTGGAAATTTTGGTTGGCTTGACTCGCCGATGCCACGCGGTGCGCTTTTTGTTTTCGTGATCTCAGTAGTGGTTTTAATTGGACGAGGATTGCTATCAATGACAAAGCGAGAATTGTTGGCATCGTCAATTCTTGTAGTTGCAACAGTATTGCTAGTAGTCGCGCAGGATCTCAACTATTACTCGTTGCTTCGAAATTTTGGATCGCAGGGGAGGCATATTGCTCCGTTGCTTGTCGGTTTGCCGATCCTTGCCTCAACCGCTTTTGTTTGGTCACGCAAGTGGGAAATCGTGGTGGCGATGGTGTGGGGATTAACGATGCTTTGGGCAGGTTTGGGTGCGCTACGGCGCTACACGGTTGGTATTAATGGTGACAATGCGATGGACATGTTGAGAGATCGCGTATGGAATCCTGTCTTGGGTTTCTGGCCAACAGTGATGATGTTGATGTTGTCAACAGTTGCGGTGGTGTGCCTGTTTCCATACAGCAGTCCAGTCGCCGAATAACTAGCATTTGGAGTTATGAACACAACTCCCGAAGTGCTTGGTTTGAGTGCAATCTGCATCGTTGCGATGATGTTGGTTCTCTGGATCTCGAGCCTCATCAAGAAAGACGCATCCATAGTCGACATCTTTTGGGGACTTGGTTTTGTGATGGTCGGTTGGGCGTCATGGCGACTATCGGACGCCAACTCGCAGCGGGGAACAGTGCTTGCAGTGCTCACCACACTGTGGGGTGTACGCCTGGGTGGATATTTGTGGTGGCGTAACCACGGCAAAGGTGAAGACTTCCGCTATCAGGCCATGCGTCGTCATTATGGATCGAGTTTTGCCATCAAGAGCTTGATCATTGTGTTTGGTGTGCAGGGCGCACTGATGTGGATCGTTTCGTTGCCAGTGCAACTCGGGCAGATGACCAACGATGCGAAGATCGGTGTCGTTGGATGTATTGGCATCGTCGTGTGGGCCATTGGTTTCCTGTTCGAATCAGTTGGCGATATTCAATTGGCACGCTTTAAGGCCAACAGCGCCAATGCCGGAAAGGTCATGGACAAAGGACTATGGAGATATACGCGTCACCCAAACTATTTCGGTGATGCCTGTGTGTGGTGGGGCATTGCAATCATCGCCGCTGAATCGCGTATTGGATTATTTGGAATTGTTGGGGCTGTAGTGATGAACGTATTGCTGTTGAAATATTCGGGAGTTCCGATTTTGGAGAAGTCGATCAACAAGCGTCGTCCGGGGTACGAGGAGTATCAACGTCGTACGAGTTCATTTTTTCCCCTGATGCCTAAAAAATAAAATTACGAATTTTTTCCGCGCAGTTTGTTCCAGGCACCGAATGCATCAAGAGCAGCAATTGTCGAACCCATCAATTCGGGAGGCACGGGGTGGCTGATGAGGAATCCTTGAGCCTTCGAGCATTTCATTTCAGCCAGAATTTGCAATTGCTGCACAGTCTCGATGCCCTCTGCAACCATGTCGAGACCGAGCGAATCACCCATGGCAATGATGGTGCGCGCGAGCGCGCGAGCGCTTTCATCTTGAGCAACACCGCTCACAAAAGATTTGTCAATCTTTAGTCGCTGAATTGGAAACTTTTGTAGCAACGACAAGCTCGAATATCCAGTTCCGAAGTCGTCAATTGCAATACGAACGCCCAGGTCATAGAGAGCATTGAGTGCGTCGAGAGCCTGTTCGGGCTGAGAAATCATGACACTTTCGGTGACTTCAAGCCACAATTGTTCTGGAGGCACGTGGGCTCGAAGCAGGGCTTCATTCACTACAGCAACAAAGTTTGGATCGTGCAACTGTCGTGGTGAGACATTGACTGACATCGTCGCGTCGCTGCGACAGAGCCCTTGCGTGATCCAGCCACGTAAATGGGTGAGTGCCTCGAGCAGTGCCCAAGCACCAAGTGGAACGATGGTTCCGGTTTCTTCCGCAATTGGGATGAATTCTGCTGGCGAGATGATTGTGCCGTCATCGCGATGCCAGCGCATGAGCGCTTCAAATCCAACTACATCGCCCATGTCGATGTCGACTATGGGCTGATGCACAAGACGCAACTCACGTCGCTCTAACGCGCGGTACAAAGCAGTTTCGATAGCTAGGCGTTGTGTGACGCGTTCAAGCATTGATTCATCGAATACTGCAACACAATTGCGTCCAGCGTCTTTTGCTCTATACATCGCAGTATCGGCATGTCTCAAAAGATCGTCGGCAGTAGAAGTAATTGATGGATGGAAAGTAGAAACACCAATTGATGCAGAGACGAAAACATCACCTTGACGAAGAGTAAGCGGTTCATTGAAACTTGAAAGGACCCTGTCTGCGAGTTGCATTGCGTCGCTTGGGTTCTGCGTATCTGGGTCGAGAATGACAAATTCATCGCCGGAGATACGACCCACAACGCAACGATGCGGAAGAGCATTGCGTAATCGTTGAGCAACAGCAACCAAAACTGCGTCACCAGCTTGGTGTCCGAGTGAATCATTGATGTTTTTGAAACGATCAACATCGATAAACAGCACTGTCGGTGTTCTACCCTCGATAACTGCAGAAAGAAGTGAATTATTGACGAACGTGATCATGAGGCTGCGATTTGGTAATCCTGTGAGCGCGTCTGTTTGAGCCGAACCAATAAGTTCGCGTTGAGTCGCGGCATTGGCCCTGACTGAATGAATGATTCGAGCAGTAACTGCAGCTGTGAGCACAAAAATTGAAATGGATTGAACAACTCTGTCTAGAGTGTCGACAGGATTGGTAAGCGCAAGGACGACTACTGGCAGGATCAGTGCTGCTGTAGTGACGATGAGCCGACCAGCAAGAGGTCGCTGAGGAAGTATTGGACCACGTTCGGTGAGTGAAGAAATAGTTGGATGAACAAATGCTGCTGAAGCCAAAAATAATCCGACGATATATGCATCCGATGAAAAAGTAGAAGCGATATGCAAGCGGCCTGCGTCATTTGCCGCAAAGAGGAAATCGCCCAGCAATGTGCATGTGATCGCTCCTGCGACGAACCACACCGAAGGACTGCGCGTCGAATCGCCAAACAGCAAGGTTGCGAGCGTAAAAAGCACAACAGCACTCATTGCAAGTGTCGTGCCCTGGATAACCGAAATCAGAATAGTTTGACTCTGAGTTCCAATAGTTGGCTGCAAGAGGACAGTCCAAATAAAAAACCATGCACCTAGACCAACAATGAGTCCGTCTGTGAGAACCGAAAGTGGATCGCTTCCAAGTCGACGACGCACAATAAAAATAAGTCCACTCGCCAATATGGACTGAACGACAAGAAATAAAGATTCTGGAATTGCTTGCAAACCGGGACGGTGAGTAAACGAACCATCAAAGACCTGTGCAATAGATGAACAGACGGCGATGAGTAAAAGACTTGGCCACACGATCCTGTCGGGTTTGTTGACTCGTATGGCGAAGATCAGGGCAATCGCAAGTTGCAGCGTTGCAACCAAATACAACGCATTGCTCAGCGCAATCGAGTTGATCGTAGAATTGATGAGCGCCATGACTAAACCAATGGCGATCAGACCCCATGAAATGCGTGCAATTGGCGCGGCTTTCACTGGCAAAACGGTACTACATCCCGATTTTATGGGTATGGATGGGGT
>CAXNIQ010000138.1:0-3875 GCA_964202465.1 Ilumatobacteraceae bacterium | reverse complement strand
ATCACTCCTGCTCTTGATCGACTCATCGACATCTTGAACAAGTCGAAGGCAAAGGCCGGAGGCTGATCTGGGGTGACCGCAACGGTCGCTACACGATTTAAAAAGAGGTTTCACGGGCCCAAATACCTGCTCGCATTGCCTGCAATCATTTGGTATCTGCTGTTCTTTGCGTTACCAATTGCCTTCATCGTGTTCTATTCGTTCGGCACCAAAGACTCGAGCAAATTATTGCCAGTTGACTTTAGTCATCTGTCGACAAACAGCTATTCGGCGGTATTTGACGAGACGTTTTTTAAGACGTTTCGAGGGACGCTGCGTATTTCGGTAATCGCCACGGCGATGTGCGTGTTGATCGGATTGCCGGTCGCGTATTTTGCTGCTTTTAAGGTACCCGAAAAATGGAAAGCAATCATCCTCGCTGCTGTTGTAGTGCCGAGCTTTACGAGCTTCCTGATTCGCACCGTTGCATGGAGGATTCCGCTTGCCCCCAATGGCACATTTTCAAAATGGCTGGTCGGAATGGGGTGGATAGGTCAAAACGGAATTCAGATTCTTGAAACGTCTTTGGCTGTGCAGATCGCGATTGTCTACAACTACCTCGGGTTCATGATCTTGCCGCTCTTCGTGGCGCTTGACCGGATCGACGTGCGTATGCGTGAGGCCAGCAAAGACTTGGGCGCAGGGCGTGTTGCCACCTTTTTTGGGGTGACACTGCCACTCGCTGGGCCGGGCATCGTGGCTGGTGTTTTGCTCACGTTCATTCCGATGTGCGGCGACTATGTGACAGCAACAGTGCTTGGCGGGGCCAAAGGCAACATGATCGGAGCAATGATTGCGTCGCAATTTAGCGGCGCACAAAACTGGCCGCTTGGTTCGGCTATGGCAATCTTGATGATCGGTGCAGTATTGCTGTCGCTCGGTGTTGGGTTCGTAGCGATGAAGATTGTTCCGCTCATCAATTCGCTTGCTTCGCCTGCAGTGCAGAACTTGCGGCGCAAGATGCACGCTCGAGCACTAGAGCAAGCAAAACATGTCAAGCCACGTGCCAGGGCAAAGATCGAAGTGTTACCGAAAGTCCTTGGACTATGGACAGTACTTGTACTGGTGTTTTTATTTATTCCAATCATGCTCGTGTTGTTGCACTCGTTCAATAACGGCAGCTCGTTCACTATTTGGTCAGGAAAAACAAGTACGAAGTGGTGGGGCGAATTGTTTAATGGGGGCCAGATGGTGGGCGTGCTTGTTCGCTTTGTTGCATTTGCCGTTATTGGTGTCGTTGTCAAGCGCTTGATCAAGGGGCGTCTCGATGTGCCAAAGATCGTGACATCATGGATGGTTCCCGGATCATTCGTAGTTGCGTTCGTAGTAAACGGGTTGATGACCGAGTGGTATCGGACAATCTTTGATTTCACCGGCATTGGTGACGCGATTCGCAACTCGTTTATTGCGGCGTTTGGTGCAACGGTGATCGCCGTGATCATCGGCGGCATGTCGGGTGTTGCGCTTGCGCGTCGGCCTGGCAGATGGACCACATTTTTTATGGCGACGGTATTTTTGATATTGGTGACGCCAGAAATTATGGACGCTGTTGCCTTGGCTACCTGGTTTCCGCGGATGAAGGATGTTCCACTTGTCGGAATTATTTTTACGAATGGCTGGGGTCCGTTTAACGGTGGAATCAACAAACTGTGGGTGGGGCAGTCGTTGTATGCGAGTGCCGTTGTAACTCTGATTGTTCGTGCACGACTAGCCGGTATTGATGAGTCACTTGAAGAGGCCGCTGGCGACTTGGGTGCGCCTCCTAGTCGCGCATTTAGGCAAATCACGTTGCCGCTCATTGCGTCGGCGATGGTGGCAGGCGGCTTGCTTTCGTTTGCACTGTGTCTCGACAATGCCGTCATCTCCACATTGATTAGTGAGGCCGGATCGACCACATTCCCAGTTGCACTGTTGGGTGCAACTCGCAGCACGATCAAGCCATTTTGGGGTGTAGGCGCATCTCTGTTGTTTATTGTGACCCTGAGCGCGCTGTGGTTTTTGGCGGTCATCCTGCGTCGTGGAGGCGATTCGGCGAGCAAGATTGCTGCCACATTTACTGGCGGCTCGTAACTCGTGGCGCAAGGCAAGGCTGTGCCCAAGATTGCTGTTGGGCCACAAGGTGTTGCCGAATGGGCATGTGATGCGGTGCGCGCTGGCGGCGGCGAAGTAGTTGAAGCGTCTGAAGCGCAAGGGCTTGTGTGGACCGACTTTGACTCAACGGCGCAACTTGTTGAAACTCTTGCCAATAATTCGGGTATCACGTGGGTGCAAGTTCCATTTTCGGGAGTCGAGACTTATATGCCATATATCGATGAAACGCGCATGTGGACAAGTGCAAAGGGAGTGTTTGGTGGTGCAGTTGCCGAACTCGCGCTTGGGTTGTTGCTCGGAGGCATGCGACATATTGCTGGCTATGCACGCGAACAACAATGGACACAAGACCATGGACGCACATTGTTTGGAGCACGAATAACGATTCTTGGCGCTGGAGGTATTGCCCAGTCACTGATTTCGATGCTCGAGCCGTTCAATTGTCACATCACTGTGGTGCGCAATCGTGATGGTGACGTACCTGGCGCAGATGCTGTACTCACCACATCTCGTTTGCATGAAGCACTTTCTCATGCTGACGCGGTACTCATGGCAATTGCGCTGACACCACACACTCACGGCATCATGGGCAAAGCAGAATTTGAATTGATGCAGCCCCATGCGTGGCTCGTCAATGTTGGGCGCGGTAAACACATTGTTACCGACGATCTGGTGTGGGCACTTGAAACCGGCGAGATCGGTGGAGCAGCGTTGGATGTCACCGATCCGGAACCACTGCCCACAGGGCACCCATTGTGGTCAATGCCAAACTGCATCATCACCCCTCACGTTGGTAATACAGCCGAGATGGTGCCACCTTTGTTGGCTGTACGAATCACCGAAAATGTGCGTCGCTTTGCCGCAGGTGAGCAGTTGATCGGCATCATAGATTCAACCGTGGGATACTAAAAGCCTGTAACCTGTTCAGCCTCGGGCGGTTAGCTCAGTCGGAAGAGCGCCACGTTCACATCGTGGAAGTCGTGGGATCGAGGCCCATATCGCCCACGAGAAGTAGTGTTTAGACGTGGCTCAGCAGTGCGAACGACCAGGATGCTCGCATCCAGCGGCAGTCGAATACAGCCTCAACCCTGGCAAATTGTTGCTTACTCTCGAAAATTATGTTGTTGTAGAAGATGATCGTCGAAGCGCAGTGTGCGCTCGACATGCAGACCTGATGAGTGTGCCAAAAGGTTGGTCGATCGATGATCGCCGAGAAAACCCACCGCGTTTGTTTAGAACACCAAAGTTAGTTGTGGCGTCTTCGAAAGCAACCACAAAAAAGTCGGTGACTGAATTGAAGCCGAAGAAGAAGCCTGCTGTGCGACCAATGTTGTTTCAGACCGACAAACAAGATGTGCAAGAAGTGCAAGAAGCGAAAACAACTGTTTCAAAGCCAGTAGTGCACGATGCCGATCTCGAAGAAACAAAAGCATTGCCATGGGTTCCGCAGTTTGATCGCACCGATGATCTGGGTGGAATTTTGCGACCCAAAGGCAAACTCATGAGTCGCGCATTTGGACTCGACGAAACGATTGAATATCCGCGACCAGCCGTTGATGAAGAACGTGCAGACGAACTTGAACGCGAGGCGTTCAATGAGTTCGATATACCCTGATAAACGAGCACTGATGAATAATCTTTATGAATGTAACTGCAACTGTTGAAGCCCCTGTCGGTGTAGAAAAACTCTTTGCGGCAGTCGCAGATCTCGCGACGTATCCGCAATGGCTCAGCATCGTGCATCA
>CAXNIQ010000137.1:0-3875 GCA_964202465.1 Ilumatobacteraceae bacterium | reverse complement strand
AAGCCCGTGAAAGCCATGAATGGCAACGTTACAAAACCAAAGTGTTCGAACCACTTGAACTCACACGGCACTTTGACATCACACACGCCAGCGTCGAGGTTTGGAAAACGCTCGAGAAACCAGTGATACGTGGAAATTGAGCCGCCAATTACAGCGAGTGGAACAGTGATCTTCCAGATGCTTCTGGTGCGGCGGATCAACGTAATGATCAGAATGATTGCGAGCGGATACATCATTGAGCGCTGAAACCAGCACAAGCGACATGGTTTGTAGTTGACGATTTCCGAAAAGTACAAACTGCCGAGCATGCACGTGGTGGCTACTGCTGTTGCAAGTGGTCGTGCAAATGGAGAAAACCCGTCGAGTATTGATTGGGCTACCGAAAATCGCGACGCAAAGATGCGAGCCTTCAAAATGATCAACGTGCCGATCAGAAGTGCGACGCTCAGGATCGAGAAAAATAGTTCAAATGTCTCGTTATTCATGACCCGTACCAGTCTAGAGATCAGGCAGAATAGAAGAGTGACAACATTTAAAGAACGCATTAAAGCCGATATCAGTGAAGCAATGAAGGCACGGGATGAATTGAAACTCTCTACGCTGCGCATGGTGTTGTCGGCTATTCAAAATGCCGAAGTGGCCGGCGATGAGGCGATTGTGCTCAGCGATGACCAAGCAACAGCGGTTTTGCGTGCGGAAGCAAAAAAACGCGCTGAAAGTGCACAGATCTATGCCGACGCAGGCCGTGTCGATGCAGCAACAAAAGAGCGTGCCGAATGCGCAGTGATCGAGGCATATTTGCCAGCAGCAATGTCGGATGACGATGTGGCAAAGATTGTTACCGAAGAAGTTGCCAATGCTGCAGCCGCTGGTGTCACCGGTGGCAAAGCAATGGGCGCAGTGGTGAAAGCGGTACGTGAGCGAGTTGGGTCTGGTGCCGACGGCCAAAAAATTGCAGCGCTCGTCAAATCAGCACTCGGTTCTTGAGGCGACTCTCCAACAAATGGATATAGCTCAACAGTTCAGTGAAGGTCACATCGGCAAGAATGGCATCATTCTTCTTGCGACTCTTGGCGAGCGCCAAACAATTCGTTATGTACTCGAAGAAGTTGCTGAAGGCATTCGCACACTTGGCGCATCACAACATCAACTTGAAGTGCTGATAGTTGATGACTCGCGGGATACTGAATTCAATGAGCACGTGGCCGAAGTGTTTAGCATTCTTGGTATTCGTGGAAAGGTCATCGATGGACCACATCGCGGACTCGGCGCTGCAATCTTGCACGGCTTTGATGTCGCACTTCAAGATCCCAATGTTTCGTATGTCGTCAATTTGGATGCCGATGGACAGCACGACGCGCGACAGATGCCAGACCTCGTGCGTTCACATTTTGTAACAAAGAGTTTGATCACGATCGGTTCGCGCTGGACAAATGGTGGGTCGGCTCCTGGCTTGACATGGAAGCGAATGATCCTTTCTCGTGTTTCGGCAATTATGTTGCACCGCGTCGGTGTTCCATCTGCAATCAAAGACCCAACAACAAGTTTCCGCGTCTACAGCAGACAAGCCTTGGAGTTGTCGTGTCGTGAAGTCATTGATTTCAGCGGCTACGCATTCTTTGGCGGGATCATCGCAGTTGCTTCAAGCCAAGGTTTAGAAATCTCCGAGGTTCCAATTCACTTTCGCCCACGCTGGGCAGGAGAATCAAAAATGCAATTGTCTCGCATTGCAGAGACCGCTGCTCAGTTGTGGTCGATCTCGTCACGCTCCGAGATGCTTCGTCGCCGACGCTCCATCGCACTCAAATTCGGTGGTAGCGGTCATACCGATGCGTCTGGAGTCATCAAAGATCACGATGTGATGGTGTGCGCAGAAGCCAAAACCGCTGGGCATCTTGTCTCGCATTTGCAAAGCTTTTTGACGGGCGATGTACTCGATGTTGGTGCTGGATCGGGGTCATTCAGTGGGCACATTGCACAAGTCGCACACGAGTTGACGTGCATCGAGCCTGTCGAGTCGTACTTTGCCGAGCTCAAACAAAAAGTTTCTGGTGTTTCCAATTGCCACGTGTTTCATGGAACTCTTGAAGACTTTTCACAACAGCAGAGCACGGCAATGAGTGCAAAAAAATATGATGCCGTTTTTTATGCGCATGTCATCGAGCACATTCATGGCGATGTTGAAGAATTGGTGCGAGCACGCAAACAGTTGAAGCCCGATGGTCGAGCGATCATCGTGGTGCCGAGTTTGCCGCGTTTGTATGGTTCGGTCGATTCGTTGTCGGGTCACTTCCGACGATTCACTCGTCGCGAATTGATTGCGGTCGCCAATGCTGCCGGATTCGAAGTCGAGTCGATTCGCTATTTCAACCCGCTCGCCATTTTGCCGTATTGGTTGTTGTACCGGGTGGCGGGTGTCAAGTCGGTTGGGTCTGGCCAACTTGGGTTTTATGACCGAGTCATCGTTCCATTGGCCTACCGAATCATTGGTCTTTTCGGTGGGAAAATTCCTGGCATCAACTTGATCGCGATTCTCAAAATCCCAACTTGACCCAGTGCCCTCGGCATGACCCAGTGCCCTCGGCATGAATCGAACATGCGACCTGCGGTTCCGGAAACCGACGCTCTATCCACTGAGCTACGAGGGCGAACGCACTTATCGTAGTGTTGGCAGATGAGTGAACTTTCGCCGTGTCCAAAATGTGCGTGTGTCTATACATATGAATTAGGCGAATTGCTCGCATGTCCAGAATGTGGGCATGAGTGGGCTGCTATTTCGACTGACCAAGAATCGCCAGAGGCGGCAAGTGACGAACTCTCGGTAATCAAAGACACCGCGGGCAACATTCTGCAGGATGGTGACACGGTCACTGTGGTCAAAGATCTCAAAGTGAAGGGCAGACCAGTGTCGATCAAAGTGGGCACCAAGGTGCGCAATATTCGTTTGGTGCGCGACAACGGCGATCACGACATTGATTGCAAGGTAGACGGCTTTGGTGCGATGTACCTCAAATCGAGCGTGGTTCGAAAGGTATAGGGCAAAGTCCCCTCGGGTCGGCAACAATAGAAGGACTATGGCCGATCCGATTATCACCATCGCGCAACGGCTGAAGCCGACTTTTGCGCGCATCGGTGGCATTTCGCAAGCCGATGCTGACGCGGTCGTTCGCAGAAGTGATCGCGCAGATGCTCAGGTCAACGGGTCGTTGGCTCTCGCAAAACAATTGGGTAAGACCCCGCGAGAAATTGCGCAACTTGTACTCGACGACGCTGACCTATCAAGTGTGTGCAGCAGTGTCGAGATTGCAGGGCCAGGCTTTATCAACATCACGTTTGCGCCAGAGTTTTTGGCAGCCGAACTCGCCCGTGCAGCAGCCGATCCACGACTTGGTGTATCGAGCGCAACCGTTACACAAACTGTGGTCATCGATTATTCGGCACCAAACGTGGCCAAAGAAATGCACGTTGGGCACTTACGTTCAACAGTGATCGGTGACGCAATTGTGCGCATGCTCGAATTTGTTGGTCACAAAGTTATTCGTGAGAATCACATTGGTGACTGGGGCACGCCGTTTGGCATGCTCATTGAGCATTTGATTGACCTCGGAGAAACTGAAGCCGCAAACGAACTTTCGGTTGGCGACCTCGATTCGTTTTATAAACAAGCGCGCACAAAGTTTGATGCAGATGACAGTTTTAAAGAACGCGCACGTGCGCGTGTAGTGCTGTTGCAGGGCGGCGACGCAGAGACATTGCGGATGTGGAAGTTGTTGGTGGGCGAGAGCACTCGCTATTTTGATCGCGTATACAGGTCGCTTGATGTTTTGCTCACCGCCGATGACATTATGGGCGAGAGTGCGTACAACCACTTGTTG
>CAXNIQ010000136.1:0-3984 GCA_964202465.1 Ilumatobacteraceae bacterium | reverse complement strand
TTTGGGCGCGGAAACTTGGATCCGGGCGGCCAGATTTCTTCTGAGCCCGCGATTCCAACCGGGATCAGCGGTACACCGGTTTTGTAAGCGATGAAGGCTGCGCCATCAAAAAGTGGCTCGATGATACGTCCACGATGTCGTGTGCCCTCTGGAAAGAGAACGAGCGGATCTCCGCGGTCGAGCACAGCGATGCAGCGCTTCAGAGCCTCAAGGTCGGCTGAACCGCGTGTCACGGGAAAGCTTCCAAGTGCCGAAAGCAAAACACCAATCGGTTTAAACTTCCACATTGAATCCTTGCCCATGTACATCAAACGACGTCTTGTCGTTGCTGAGGCAACAGGAATATCAACTGTTGATCGATGACTCGGGGCCAAAATAAATGTTCCTGTTCGAGGAATCTTGTGAGCATCCACCACTGTCAGACGCAGATACACACGACAAATAGCAACGACAATAAATCGAATCACGCCGTAAAACCACTTGTTTGCAAGTGATTGACCCGCCAGTTTGGTGCTTACTTCAGCCATGAAACGCGATCACAATCTCGTTGACCACATCATCAATTGTTCTATTGCTCGTGTCTACAACAATTGCATTTTCAGATTCGCGCAATGGACTATCGCTACGAGTTGAGTCATTGTGATCGCGCTCTGCAATGTCGTGCGCAATCTGGCTGACATCTCCACCCATTTGAGCAACACGACGTTGCGCTCGAACGAAAGGACTTGCAGTCAGAAATACCTTTAGTCGTGCATCCGGAAAAACAACCGTTGCGATGTCGCGACCCTCGACAACTCCTCCACCTCGAATTGCCACCCAGTTTCTTTGGCGTTCTCGCAGATCTGAGCGCACAGTCGAATTTGCAGCAACAGCACTCACCGAGCGAGTAACGGAGTCTCCCCTGATGTCGCTTGTGGCATCTACCCCATCTACGACAAGTGCATCATCAGTGATTTCTAGGATCGTGGTCACAGCCATGTTGGCAACAGCATCAACATCGTGTACATCGATGCCGCGGCGCAATGCTGCACAAGTGATGCCTCGATACATTGCGCCAGTGTCGAGATACGGAAGCTGCAACACGCGAGATAATTCGCGGGCAATAGTGGACTTGCCTGCTCCTGCTGGCCCATCGATGGCCACCACATTGACGCTTGCTGGTATCACCAACTTGTGTCCCGCGGACGGCCTTCTTCGTATCCTGATGCACTCTGTATTCCCACTACAGCGCGGTCGGCAAACTCGGGAATTGTTTTTGCTCCGGCATACGTGCACGACGATCGAACACCAGCCACAATCTGATCGATGATGTCTTCAACGCTTGGACGCTCAGGATCTAGATACATGCGTGAGGTGCTTATACCCTCTTCGAACAGCTCTTTTTTTGCCCGATCGAGAGCAGTTTCGCTGCGCGTGCGATTGCGTACGGCTCTATTTGATGCCATGCCGAAACTTTCCTTGAACAATCGTCCGTCAGAGTCGCGAAGGGTGTCGGCTGCGCTTTCGTATGTACCTGCCAACAACGACCCGAACATGACATTTGATGCTCCTGCAGCAAGACCCAACGCAACATCGCGTGGATAGCGCACACCGCCATCTGCCCAAATATGTTTGCCAAGTCGTGACGACTCGGCAGAACACTCAAGTACCGCAGAGAACTGAGGACGCCCCACTCCCGTCATCATGCGGGTAGTGCACATTGCACCTGGACCTACGCCGACTTTGATCACATCAGCACCGGCCTCAATTAACTGACGCGTGCCGTCTTTGGTGACGACGTTGCCGGCTACTACTGGCAGCGAGCCAACTGCTTGACGCACCTCTGAGACAACTGAGAGCATTCGCTCTTGGTGGCCATGCGCGGTATCGACGACCAACACGTCAACACCCATTGCCCCAAGGGCTTCTGCACGCTGCGCGGGTTCGCTGTTAATCCCTACAGCGACTCCAATCATGAGACGACCTTGCTTGTCGAGAGCCGGATGATAGATGGTCGAGCGCAATGCGCCTTTGCGAGTGACGCAACCGACAAGACGACCGTCGTTATCGACTACGGGTGCAAACGTGATGCGTAAGTCGGTCATCTCATTAAACATGTCTTCGGGACTTTGCGATGATTTGAGGGAGATGATGTCGCGGCTCATCGATGTGTGTAATTGGCTAAAGCGGTCAAAACCTGTCGCATCATGTTCGGTGAAGATTCCGGCTGGTCGACCATCGTCGTCCATCACGATCACTGCACCGTGCGCGCGCTTGTGGATCAAGCTCAAAGCCTCGCCAACAGTCCCATCGCCTGGCATTGTGATTGGTGTTTCGAATACCTTGTGCCGCGACTTGACAAACTCAACAACTGTCTGCACAACATCGAGTGGTATGTCTTGGGGTAGAACTACGAGTCCACCACGGCGCGCTACAGTCTCGGCCATTCGCCGACCAGCAATTGCTGTCATGTTCGAAACAACCACAGGAATAGTCGTTCCCAATCTGTCTGGAGTACTCAAATCGACGCTTTGTCGCGACTGCACATTGGACAAACTTGGCACCATGAAGACGTCGTTATACGTCAAGTCAAATGTCGGTGCATCATTCAGAAATCGCATCTGCGCCTGTCTCCTGATCTGGCCTGTAGAGCCAATTAATGATACTGCATTGCGCGTACTCATTCGGTCAACTTTGTACAGTGCAGAGGAGATGATTTCTTCAACAAACCCAGCCGCACAGTGCAATATTGTGCTTGCATCTGCCAACGGAAGTATCGACATTGCGGTACAGACTCTTCGCGGCGGGGGCACAGTTGCTGTGCCAACAGAAACAGTCTACGGTCTGGGCGCTGCTCTTAATAACGAGACCGCAATTGCCAAAGTATTTTCAGTCAAGGCACGACCCAGCGACCATCCGCTCATTGTACATATTGCCGACGTATCTGATTTGCCATTTGTTGCACGAGAAATACCACTCGATGCGCTCAAACTCGCACGCTCATGCTGGCCCGGACCACTGACATTATTGCTCTTTCGTACCACCAACGTTCCACTTTCGGTTACGGGTGGACGCGCGACGGTTGCCATTCGTGTGCCGTCAAATGAATTTACACGGGCGCTCATTGGCAAACTCGGAGCGCCGATAGCAGCTCCGTCAGCTAATCGATTTGGAAAAGTGAGCCCAACGACTGCTCAACATGTTTGCGATGATTTGGGACACGACGTCGACCTCATCGTCGATGATGGCGCTTGTTCAATCGGCGTTGAATCAACAATTGTGGACTTCACGGTCTCACCTCCCCAACTGTTGCGACCTGGTGGTATCCCGGTTGAGGACATTGAGTCGATTCTTGGTTACTCGTTACAACTTCATGATGGACCCACTCGCGCCAGTGGAATGCTTGAAACCCACTATCAACCGTTGTGTCAGGTAGTTCTTGCACGCAACATAGATCACGCAACCATGCTGGTAGATGAGCTGAGATCTCAAGGAAAACGCGTGCGACTGATAGACGGATCTGCGAACCTTCCGTTGTACGCCGCCACGCTGTTTAGCCAATTGCGTCAAGCCGATAGAGACCAAATCGAGGCAGTTGTTGCCATAGTTCCCGCACCAGGTGGGCTAGGTATGGCAATTTCCGATCGGCTGACAAAGGCTGCTGGACCAATTTCGCTAGTTTGATTCACTGATTGAACCTTGTTTGGCTATTGATATCCCCGTAGGCTTGGAATTCCTAACCCAGGCAGGCACCCCGCCTACCGGCTTTTAGGGGGAGAAAAACACATGAAGAAATCAAACATGAAGCGCTTCGGTGCTCTTGTTGTAGGTCTCAGCTTTGTTGCTGTTTCCTGTGGCAGTAGTGACGAGGCAGCAATAGACACCACAGTTGCGACAGAGGCTCCGGCCGCTGGTGGCGACTTGGAAGGCATGAAGGGCACAATGCCACTCGTAGAACTTTCCGCAGAGTTCAAAGATGGCGTTAACGCTTTCTGGACCGCAGCA
>CAXNIQ010000135.1:0-4012 GCA_964202465.1 Ilumatobacteraceae bacterium | reverse complement strand
TTCAAGGACACTGCTGGTCCTGCACTCAACCCGTTGATCAAGGTGATGAACCTTGTTGCGTTGTTGACATTGCCAGCAATCATCAAATATCACGAGAACGACGGCGTACGCCTCTCGATTGCTGGTGTTGCACTCGTAATTCTCGTTATCTCCATCATGTTCTCGCGACGCAAGTCGGTGAGCATGGTCGCCGCTTAAGTACTCAACCGTAAAGATCGGCTGACACGTGTCGAAGCTTCGATACTTGTCAGCCGATTGGGTACGAGCAGTCTCGGATGCCGTTGCGACAGACACGACGTTGCAACAGTTGGCTTCACTTCACTCAGTTGGACTAACACAGGTTGTGACTGGCACGCCCCACGGCGATGTCACCTACCACCTCCAAGTGCGCGACGGTGTTGCTCGACTTGAAGCAGGAGTTGCAACTCCTGAAGACGTGCGCTTCACAGAGCCATGGATCACCGCGGTTGCTGTTGCGACAGGAGTGCTCAACGCGCAAGAAGCATTTATTAATGGCCACATCAAGTTTGTAGGCGACCACCAAAAATTGATTGATGCAGGCGATGTCTTTGCCGCGCTCAACCCAATTTTTGACAACGTCCGCCAGGTGACCGACTACAAATAAATCTTTCAGTCGCGCAGTGCATACGACGTCATCGAGAGCGAACCCATCTCGCAGCCACTTGTCATCACCTCTAGCGATGCCCCAGAGGCATCGGCCAACCCTGCGATGAATGCGATTGGCAAAAAGTGTTCTGGCGTTGGCACGGCTTTTGGCGCATCTGGTTGATTGAGCATCTCAATCACTCGGGCGGGGTTATTGCTCGTGAGGATCTCGCGAGTCTGCGCATCGAAGCGTTGAGCCCAGTCGGCGCCAATTCCGCGGGCGCTCCAGTCAATGAGTCCAAGGTTGTGCACTATGTTTCCACTTCCGATAATCAGCACTCCATCATCGCGAAGCGGTGCAAGAGCTCTGCCAATGGCAACGTGATCAGCGGGATTGAGCGTGCGATCAATCGACAGTTGCACGACAGGAACGTCGGCTTCTGGAAATACGTGACATAACACCGACCATGTGCCGTGATCTAAACCCCATTCGGATTCATCGAGCACCACATCGCGCGGAGATAGCAGATCTGCAACACGCGCAGCAAGGCTGGGACTTCCCGCTGCCGGGTAATCAAACGACGACAACTGTGGCGGAAAGCCACTGAAGTCATGAATGGTCTTTGGTCGATTCATAGCCGTGACTGCGAGCGCATTGATATACCAATGTGCGGAAATCGCAAGGATCGCAATGGGTTTTTGCATCGACTTCCCAAAAGCAGACCACGCCTTGGTGTAGTCATTGTGCTCAATGGCGTTCATCGGACTTCCGTGAGCAAGAAAAGCCGCTGGCATACGCACAGATGTGCCAGGCAAAGTCATGCCTGAATGTTACGAGTAAAAAGGGTTTGCACCTGTCGAGTGATCGGTGAGGTCGCGTACTTTTGTAATCGCAGGAATTTTCTCTGACACCATTGTGCCCACGCCTTCAAGCATCGTCTGGCGGCTCATTGAACAGCCGTGACAACCGCCGCCCATCGTGAAGTATGCAGTGCCCTCTTTGTCGTGACCAGCGAAGGTGACGAAGCCACCGTGCGCAGCGAGCATGGGGTTTACTTCTGCTGCGACAATTGTTTCGATCTCGGCAGAGACGTCATCGTTATTGACAAGACCTTCGATCTGTGGAGACTTTGGTTTGTTGGGATTACGAATCAACAGACCTTGTGTATCGGAGTGATCAATCACTGCGTCTTGAAATGCATCAATGTCTTTTGCAGGAACGATGACCTTGAGACCATCAATCGTGCGCACCTCGTCGGAAAAAGCAGCTTTGGTAAAAAAATCGAATGACAAGTCGTAGCGAAAGTCTTCTCCGGGCTCGGACAAAATCTCGAGGCGCAACCCCAACTGCTCGCCCTCGGTCTCGGCGTCGCGCAGCTCGAGCAACTTGATGTGCGCAATAGGCGTGATCGTGACGATGGTATTGGCCTTGTCGGTCGTCTCTGATGTCATGCTGGCAAAGGGGCTCACGGGATTAATACTATCGCCGTGTTGTTTATTCAAACCCCACTGTGGCAGAGTGGTCGGATGAACGACGGCTCCAAGCGCGCCATTTATGCGGCATTTGGAGCCAACCTTGGCATCGCCATTGCCAAATTCGTTGGGGCCGCCATCACTGGGTCGGCTGGAATGTTGGCCGAGGCGGTGCACTCTGCAGCCGACACCGGCAATCAAGCCCTGCTCCTCGTAGGTGGCAAGCGATCCAATCGCTCCCCCAATGCAGAGTTTCAATTTGGCTTTGGCCGCGAGCGATACTTTTGGTCGTTTGTCGTTGCACTCGTACTGTTCAGCATGGGTGGACTATTTGCATTTTATGAAGGCATCCAAAAACTTTTGCACCCACACGAGGCAACAAATCTTGGCATCGCAATCAGCATTCTTACTGTGGCGATTGCACTCGAAACTTTTTCGTTGAGAACTGCAATGAAAGAAGCAAACCATACAAAACCAAAGTCGATGTCGTGGTGGAGGTTTATCAAGACATCTAAGCAACCCGAGTTGCCAGTGGTGTTGCTTGAAGATATTGGTGCAGAAGTCGGTTTGATCTTTGCTCTTGGTGGAGTGCTTGGAGCGCATTTCACGCACGACCCACGATGGGACGCAATGGGCTCAATCACGATCGGCGTTCTACTCATTGTGATTGCCGCTGTGCTCGCAATCGAAATGAAGGGTTTGTTGATGGGTGAAGCTGCACTTCCTGAACAACAAGAACTCATCGAGCGGGCACTCATTGATGACAGCCGAGTTGTGAGTATTGTGCACTTGCGCACTCTGCACCTCGGGCCAGAAGAAATTCTGTTGGCCGCCAAAGTTGAATTCATTCACACTCTTTCGGTGCAACAGCTTGCCCAAGCCATCGATGATGCCGAAGTACGCGCTCGCAGTGTTGTCGATGCTGCACTGCGGATCTATATCGAGCCAGACATTCGACGCTAGAAAATTAAACAACATAAGAATGATGGGTGTACGATTGAAACGTACGCACGGGGAGTTCGCTGGATCGGCGGGCTGAGAGGGTGGTCGCCGCCACTGACCCGCTTACCTGCTGGATAATGCCGGCGCGGGAGCGAAGTAATGAGCGAGACAACTGCAGTGGTGGTGATCGGAGGGCTTCCGATCAATAAGTCTGTTGCCAAATTTCTGCCGAAGCACGATTTTGTCGTAGCTGCAGATTCTGGTTTGCACAGTGCGATCGATCTGGGCCTTCGAGTCAACCTGGTCATTGGCGACATGGATTCGGTTGACCACGCAGTGCTTGCTGCTGCCGAAGCCAATGGAGTAATCGTGCAGCGAGTGCCACACGACAAAGAGGCAACCGATACCGAACTTGCCTTGTTGTCGGCAGTGTCGCAAGGAGCGAGACACATCGTGCTCGTGACTGGCGGCGGCGGACGCCTCGATCACCAACTTGGAGTACTCAGCGTGTTGCGACACCCTGCTCTGAAAGATCGCGAGGTGGTGGCTTTGTGGGACACAGCCCGACTGCAATTGCTTCGTGGACCTGGCCTGTGCACCATTCACGGCAAGGTCGGAGATGTGGTTGGTTTAGTGGCTCAAGACGAAACCGCAACCGGAGTAACGACCAATGGTTTGAAGTGGGAGCTCAATGATGATTCTCTTACTGCGCACACATCACGCGGAGTCAGCAATGAACTGGTAACAACAACAGCAACGATTTCGATTGCGAGTGGACAACTTTTTGTTATTCAACCAAACGCCATGGAGGCATGAAATGAAAAAATACCTATTTGCAATAGGAGCACTTGTGATCTTGGCAATGGGATGTTCTTCATCGCCTGCATCAACAGATTCCTCAGTGCAGTCAAGTGACTCGCCCGACGACCCAGTCACACTGACGTTGCTTGCACACGAATCGTTTACTCCCACACCTGGCATCTTTGATGCC
>CAXNIQ010000134.1:0-4014 GCA_964202465.1 Ilumatobacteraceae bacterium | reverse complement strand
TGATGCTCAGCAAAAAGATCTGCATGCAAAAACGGAAGCTCGACTGCATCAGCAATCTGCTCAATCTGATCGTCCAATCCACCGATATCGGAATAGGAAATGTTCGGAACTTCCTCGAGCAATAAATGCTCAACTTCCGGTTGATCGAGCTTTTCAAGCAGCAGATTGGATCGCGAATCTAATCGCAAGAGATCGCCTGATCGCAGATGCATTCCGCGGAGAGCAGTTGCCAACTCGCACACTCGTTCGTCGTCGCCTCGAACGAGGACAATTGCTCGAATACCGTCATCCAACACTTCTTTGAGGGAAACCAGCTCACCGGTGGTGTCGCTTCCACGTTGTAGAACAATATTGAGTGCGTCGTTGAGCATCACTTCGTTGCCCAAGTCGAGTTGTTCTACATCAACGTCTGGGTGGGCTGCTACTCGAATCTTTCTGCCATTCGTCAACACGTCGACGGTTTGGTCTTCGTTGATCCCAACAACTGTTCCATACGAGCCTGGTGCGCGCGTGAGTTT
This sequence comes from Ilumatobacteraceae bacterium, assembly GCA_964202465.1. Taxonomy (GTDB): domain Bacteria; phylum Actinomycetota; class Acidimicrobiia; order Acidimicrobiales; family Ilumatobacteraceae; genus UBA3006. Next base: position 3,496 of record CAXNIQ010000134.1, on the reverse strand, counting down.
GTCGACTTGATCGCGCAACGATGCAATATGCTCGCGAGCTTCTCGCAAGGTATAAGAAAGCTTTTCGTTTTGACCTGTCAGACGGGCGATCTGGCGCTTGGCGTCATCATTTGCCAGTCCATCGACAGAATTGCTCTCGGCATCAGATGTCATGTGTCACCCCCTTCGTACCGTATAGGGCAATCCTTGCCGAGAACACGGCATTTTGGCAAGTGGCGTGTATTCTCTACTAAGCAACGAAGAGCAATTTCGCTTATTACCGAAAAGGGAGCTAGCCATTATGAAAGTTTGGATTGATCAGGATCTTTGCACTGGAGACGGATTGTGTGAGGAAATTGCCCCTGATGTCTTTACTCTCCTCGACGATGGACTTGCCTACGTTCGCGAAAAAGACAAAATTTTTGCTACTGCTAAAGGCAACGCACAAGGCGCTGAAGGTATGGCGGTCTTTGCAGATAGTCAGCTTGATGGTGTAATCGAATCTGCCGAGGAATGCCCCGGCGAATGCATCTTTATTGAGCCGTAAGCATCTGAATTAACTCTCAGCAACATCGGTTTGGGCCTGATGCGCAAATCCGATGAATCGTGAAACGGTGAGAAACGCGGTATGTGCAACCATTCGGTGATCAGGTCGCACCGACATGCCTTCAATATGCCACGAACGGTGTAGGACCTCAATGGTTCGTGATTCGATCCATGCATCGCCCATTGCTTTGCGCACCTGCACAGCCTGAGTAATGCTCGGCGTATAAGCAACAAGCAACCCACCTGTTCGCAATACCTTCTCTGCATGCGGCACAACATTCCAGGGCTCTGGAAGGTCGAGAACAACTCTGTCGAAATCAGATCCATCAATACCTTCGTAGGAATCTCGAATCTGAACCGAATAACGCTCAAGTGCTTCTTCGCCCAAGAAAGATCGGACATTCGTGGTGGCGCGATTGGCAAAGTCTTCGCGAATGTCGTATCCGGTGATGATTGCTCCGTAGCGGAGCATCGTCATCGAAAGAGCTCCAGACCCGACACCGGTTTCAAATACGCGCATGCCGGGTCCGATGTCGCCGATCATACAAATTGGAGCCAAGTCCTTTGGATAAATAACTTGAGCTCCTCGCGGCATTTCCAATATGAAGTCTTCGAGGGTTGGCCGCAAAATTGAATAATGAGCACCTTTGGTAGAAGTCAGAACAGTGCCTTCTTGACTTCCAACTATGTCTTTGTGCTCAAGTACTCCTGAGTGACTGTGAAATTGACCAGATTCGCTCAGTGTTGCGAGGTAGCGACGCTTCTTTGAATCCAGGATGAGTACCTTTTCGCCAACTGCAAAAACTCTTGCCATGTTTTATAGACCTTTGCGCTTTGAGTGAGAAATGGAAACGGATTCGTCGTCGTACATATGCACACGCGCAATGACCGATGACCGTCTTGAGCGCAAAAATTTATAGAAGCGCCAAAAAATTTTGAGGTACCACACGCGCGTTAACGACGGATCTCGACAACGCTGCGACGCTTGCGTCCACCTCGTCGACCAAGCAGGTATGCAACTAGCACGACTACACCGCCGAGCAATGCTGCAGCGGCAATAATCGACTGCTTTTTGTCTGAGGCGCGACCTTGAAGATCATCCTGTAGCGATTGAAATCTTAATTCAAGATCTTCCTTGGTAATTCGTGCATCTGGAGTTGGCATTAGTTGCTCATTTCTCGCGATGAAGACTTGGGCGTTGAATACGCGTAATTGATAACCCGATCAAAGCAGCTGCAACTACTGCAACGATGAAGTACGGAACAAAGGTGAATACTTCAGTGTCGGAAAAAACCTCGGTTTGCAAGAGTCGCAGCACACCAAAAAGTCCGATAACTGCACCAAAAAGCAAAGCGATCGCCCCAGCAATCCCCCACGCGAGCCAACGACCCACTCCGCGCAATGGGTCAAGCGTCTCTTGCTTGACGTAGTCGCGCACCATCTCAAAGAGTTCGACTGCAGAAAGAGTCGAACCCAAAGGACGATTTCTTTTCACTCGGTCAGAATTCACACATCCAGTAAACCAGCGATTTTCAACGTTCTCACGTTTGGCTTTAGGGGGCTATTTCATCAACGCTTGGATGCTCTGAAAGTCCGCCTAGAGCACTTGCAAGCCCATTCCAGATTGGACGGTATTCACCTTGGTTGGAGACCCCAGAACCATTCAGAATCAGAGAAAAACTTACCGCTCTCTCGGCCGCATAGACAACGAAACCCGAGAGTGCTTTGGCGCCGGTAAGCGTGCCCGTTTTTGCGTGCAGTCTGTCGCCTGCTACTGAATCACCAAGCAGATCTTTGAGAGTTCCAGTTCTTCCTGCGACTGCAAGGCCTGAACCGATGATCCCGAATCCTCCGTCTCGCTCGAGAAGTGCTGTTATGAGCGAGCATGTCGCGCGGTTTCCTCGATCGAGACCAGATCCATCAACAATCACTACTCCCTCAACCGGAAAACCCATTTCTTGCAATGTTGATTGCATGACTTGTGTTCCGGCAAGTCGCGTGCCGCTCGCCAACTTCGACAAACCAATTTCCTTGAGCACAAGTTCGGCTGTGTTGTTATCACTATTTGTCAACATCTCAGCAACAATGTCGCGCATTGGTGCCGAGTTGATACTCGCAATGACCGGAAGATCGCTCGAAGCGGTTCCTACGGATGCAGCACCCAGCACGACAATGCCTCGCTCGGTTAGCAGCCTCGAAAACTCTTGTGCTGCTGCAAGTGCAGGTTGGTCTGGCTTGATTGGCGAAGAAAGTACGACACCGTCATTGAGCAGCAATGCTCCGAGAGGACCAACTTCGGTTGTGCGCACACCGAGTCCGAGTGTTGGCGAAAATCTTTCTGCGTCATATCGACTTTCATCGCCGACGATATTTCCCGTGATCTCCGTTATGCCCGCAGCCGAGATTGCGTCGATCAAAGATTCGATTTGCGTTGGTTTGAGAGTTGGATACGACTCGGTAGCCGGGTAAGCGACTGTCGACAAAACTGGATCACCGCCTCCCACCAGCCACATGTCCCCAACGATCCGATTGCCATCTTGCAAACCAACGGCTTTGGTTGTATAAACAAAATCAGGACCAAGCACTTCGAGTGCAACTGTTGCAGTGAGCAATTTCATGTTGCTCGCAGGAACAATTGGCAGGTTTGGCTTCACGGCAGTTATTCGTTGACCCTCAACACTGACCACCAAGCAGGATTGACCAGGTATCAATTGCGCCGTATCGTTAAGCGAGCGCAGAAGCCCGCCTATCCGAATCTCGGTCGACAAAATGGCTGGCAACCGTCGAGAATTCAACAAAGACGCGTTGACAACTTGGGTTTCGACCACAGTATTACTGCTTTTCACCGAAACTGCAATGTCATTCACAAACTTCCAGGAAACTCCGAGTATCGAAGTTCCTACAAGTGTCACAGTTGTGAGCAACGTTGCTACGACGCGTGGTGAGCCCAACCGCACCTTGTTGTTGGCTC
>CAXNIQ010000133.1:0-4020 GCA_964202465.1 Ilumatobacteraceae bacterium | reverse complement strand
CTCTCTGCGATACGTGGCTCGAGCTTGCCGTTTGGCAACTGCCATGTCAGCCATTCGCCGACCATGCTCAAGATGAACAGTGATCCACCTGAAGTTTCCCATGGAGCAGCAACGTGCTCTTGCTTGCCGGTTGCAACTCGCAATGTTTTTGATGCGGCGGCGCTTACTGAAGAGCCTCCAAGAATCTGTGTCATTGGAAGTGCTGCACCTGCTGCTACTGCAGCGGCACCTTGCACGAAATGACGACGCGAAATTCCTGCTGTCGCTACTTCTTGGACCATTTCATTAACTTCTGACATGTACTTCCCCCTGTTTGGTAATTGGTAGGAAGTACTTTATCCACAAGCGAAGGGGTGGTGTCAACTTTCTTTCAACCACCATTCAACGCTCGTTGAGGTTCAGACTTTGAGCAGGCTAGATGGGGTAACGGAAAGGGCAGAACTAAGGCGCACAAGGGTGTCGAGGGCAGGAGAGAAGTGGCCGTTTTCTATACGGTTAATGGTCTTGCGGTCGATTCCGGCCAATTCGGCAAGGCGCGCCTGGCTGAGGGCGTGTTTGGCTCGCAGTGTGAGCAGGCGCTCGGCCAGCTCGGAACGCATGTTTTGGACATCGCGCTTGAGCGCTGTTTCGCTTGGCTTGGAAACAGACTTTATGGCGGTTTTTGCAGTAATTTTTGTCGCAGTTTTCGTCATGCCATTCATAGTACTAATTGGCGCGACTTGAAATGTTGTTCAGAACACAAGTCACATCAGAAGTCGCGTCAACATGCACTCGTAGGCTGAAGTTATGCGCATCGGGGTATTGACTGGCGGCGGTGATTGCCCCGGACTCAATGCGGTGATCCGGGCAATCGTGCGCAAAGCGACCCGTGATGGTGCAACTGAAGTGTTTGGTTTCTATGACGCTTGGGACGGCGTCATGGAGCAACGAGGATTGTTTTTAAACGATGCAAGTGTGCGAGGAACACTTCCGCGTGGCGGTACCATTCTTGGGACTCGTCGTGGTAGTCCGCTTGAAACAAGTGATGGTGTGGATCGTGTCAAGAAATCATTTGCCGACCTCGCCATAGACGCTTTGGTGGTGATCGGTGGAAATGGGTCACTCACAGTTGGATCTATTTTGGCCGAGCAACATGGGCTGCCAATAGTTGGTGTGCCCAAGACGATCGACAATGATGTAGTCGGCACCGACACCACATTTGGTTTCAATACTGCGGTGCAAATTGCTACAGACGCAATTGATCGATTGCACACAACGGCCGAGAGTCATGATCGTGTGATGGTGGTGGAAGTGATGGGTCGTGATGCGGGATGGATTGCTCTGCATGCAGGTATTGCCGGAGGCGCCACTGCAATTCTTGTTCCTGAAGTTGCATTTGATATCAACAAATTGTCAGACGTGGTTGCACATCGTCATGATCGGGGCAGGTACGCATCCGTTGTTGTTGTTGCAGAGGGTGCAAAGCCTGTAAGCGGGTTGGGGGATAACGCGTTGGTTTTACCAGATCGACAACACGACTTGTATGGGCGCGAACGACTTGGCGATATTGCGCACGTGATTGCGCCTGCAATAAGTGCGCGCACGGGGTATGACTCGCGCGTTGTGCAACTTGGCTATGTGCAACGAGGCGGCACGCCAACAAGTTTCGATCGCGTGCTTGCCACACGATTTGGTTTGGCTGCAGTTGACGCTGTGCACGACAGAGCCTTTGGCCAGATGGTGGTGTTGCGCGGAGACCAGATCGAGCGCGAGTCGATGACGGTCACTGCAGGAAAAACACGCACGATTGACCTAGCACTATTTGATGATGTTGCCAATACTTTTTTTGGCTAGCTAGAATCTGCAATCAGTTTGGCGGACCAAATTGACGGTCGCCTGCGTCGCCAAGACCCGGGACGATGAATGCGTGCTCGTTGAGTCGTTCGTCAACTGAAGCGGTCACGATATGCAGGTTCATTCCAGATTTTTCGAGATAGGCAATGCCCTCTGGTGCGGCAAGCACGCATGCAATCGTGAGCGGTTGTGGAGCGCCGCGCGCAGCAAGAATCTTGCAACCATGCTCGAGTGAGCCACCAGTTGCGAGCATCGGGTCAAGCACGATGCAGTGACGGCCGTCGAGACGTGCAGGAAGTTTTGCAACGTATTCGCTTGGTTCGTGAGTTACTTCGTCACGTTGCACACCGACAACAGCGATGTCTGCATCTGGCAACAACTCCATTGCTGCTGGCAACATGCCAAGACCTGCGCGAAGAATTGGAACGAGCACGGGCCGCAGGGCAATTTGCCAGCCGTCGGTTTCACACAGCGGTGTTGTGACTCGAACTTTTCGCGTTGGTACTGATCGTGTGGCCTCGGCAATCACGATGAGTGAAAGCCTGCGCATCTCGGCGCGAAAGACTTGGTTGGACGAATTTTGATCGCGCAGATTGGTGAGAGCTTCGGCTGCAATTGGATGATCGACAATGGTGACGGTGACGGGCATACCTACCATCTTGGCTGATCGGTAGGGTTTTAACCAATGGACAAAAGTGCGAACCCCAACGACCCAAGAAAATTGGGGCAAGTTGAGATTCAGATCGCCCATACGCCTACCGATTCGGCTTTGATTGCCGAGTTGTTTGATCAGGTGTGGGACGTGAAATCAATGGTTTCGCCAGAGATTATGACTGCAAGCCTGCACAACGGAGGCTACGGGAGTGTCGTATATATACGTAGTGGTGGCGAGCGCATGGCGGTTGGGGCGGCCTTTGCTCTTGTGGGCAAGTCGCTGCCTGGATGCACAGGCCCGAATCTTCATTCGCATGCAACGGGAGTGTTGCCCGAATTTGTGGGCATGGGCATTGGCGAAATGATCAAGAGGCATCAATGGCACTGGGCAAAGGAGAATGGTTTTGACTCCATCACCTGGACCTTTGACCCACTGGTACGACGTAACGCGCATTTCAACCTTGTCAAACTGGGTGCCCGAGTGCTTGGGTATCACCAAAACTTTTATGGTGAATTGGACGATGGCATCAATGCTGGCGAGCAGAGTGACCGAGTGTTGGTGCGCTGGAATGTTGCTGGCGTTGATGCGCCTCGAGCAAACACATTTGCTGAACCATCAAAGTCTGCAGTTGTCATTGAGACACCAGCCGACATTGAACAATTACGCAAGACTGATCGTGTGCAGTCTGATGGGTGGAGAGCTCGACAGCGCGCAGCATTTGAATCTGCGCATTTGAATGGTTTGCGAGTGGTTGGGCTGAGTAAGGATTTTTCGTATGTATTAGATGTACGAGATGAATCAAATGAAACAGACGGAGTGTTATGACGATTGAACACATAGAGATCAGGCGTGCGCATATCAATCTCGTTTCGCCGTTTCGAACTTCATTTGGGGTGGAGGTCGATCGCGATCTTTTGTATGTGCATGTTGTGGGTGGCGACGAAGAAGGGTGGGGCGAGTGTGTGGCGATGGCCGCTCCGTTGTATTCGTCTGAATATGTTGATGGCTGTGATGAAGTGATCACGAGGTATTTGCTTCCAATGATCACTCCGACTATGACGGCTCAAGAGTTTGTGTTGGCGGCATCAGGTATTCGGGGAAATTTCATGGCCAAAGCAGCAGTAGAAACCGCATTGCTCGACTACCAATTGCGCCGCGACAAGATATCGCTTGCCACATTTTTGGGAGCAACCCAAACCCGTGTTGCGTCTGGTGTGTCGGTAGGTATTCAGTCAACGACTGAAGAACTCTTGGAAACTGTAAGCGGGTATCTCGCGCAGGGGTATGTGCGTATCAAACTCAAAATTGAGCCGGGCCTAGACATTGAGCGCGTGCGTGCTGTGCGCGAAGCGTTTGGTGATGACATGTTGTTGCAGGTGGATGCCAACTCGGCATACACGATTGACGACGCTTCGCACCTCGCGAAGCTCGATGAATTCAATTTGCTGCTGATTGAACAACCCTTACCTGAAGAAGATTTGATCGGGCATGTAGAACTGAGCAAGAAAGTAGGGACACCAATTTGTTTGGAT
>CAXNIQ010000132.1:0-4042 GCA_964202465.1 Ilumatobacteraceae bacterium | reverse complement strand
ACGCAACAACGACGGCAGTGCTCAGTGCAGCAATGGTGTTGCTGCGCCGGCGCTGCCGTCGCTCAAACTCTTTTCGTTCGGTTTGAAGTTGCGTACGTAGTCCTTAGCCGAGGCTGATGACTGGTGCCTCAAGATTGTCGGACAACCATGTCTGCACGATGGCAGCAAGTTCGCCGGAATCTTTCATTGATGCAAGCGCGACGTTGACACAATCAACGAGCGGATTGTCAAGGTCGAAGACCATTCCAAATTGGTCGGCCTCGGTACCTTCGCCGGCAGGAAACTGGCCAATGACTTGTGATCCTTCAATTTCTACGGCACTGATGTAGAGCGCTGTTGGCAAGTCGACAACAATTGCATCGATCTGCTTGGCTTCAAGCGCTGCTTTTGCCGCGGCGTTGTCGTCATAAACGTAAGGATCAGTTGTTGGAGCGATGTTGTCGATAAGAAATTGCAAACTGGTGGTTCCGGACTGCACGCCAAACTTGAGGGCCTTAAGAGCCTCGAGAGTTGTTGCACCTGCAGCTGCGGAATCGGCGTAGCCAACAATTGCTTGATTGGTCGAATAGTAGGAATCGCTAAACGAAACTGTCTGCTTGCGCTCGTCCGTGATTGAGTACTGCTGCAAGTTGAAGTCGAAGTTTTTTGCTCCTGGCTGGACGGCTTCATCGAAGCTTGTGCGCACCCAAGCGACACTTGCTTTGTCGTAGCCCATTGCTGTTGCAACTGCATAGGCAACTGCTGATTCAAAGCCTTCGCCAGATTCTGGGGCGTCATTTTCGACCCACGGGGAGAATGCTGGGTTGCCAGTGCCGATAGTGAGTGTGCCTTCGGTAAGAGTTTTGCCGGCGGTGCACTCATTGCCCGTGCCGCTTGTTGTTGAAGCAGCTGCGGTGGTGTCGGCAGCGGCGTCGGACGACGAATCGCTGCTTCCGCACGCACCGAGGGTGATTGAACCAATTGCAAGAAGTGCAAGAAGAGTCTGTTTGCTGGCTGATTTACGCATATTTATGAACCTTTCAGTCTTGGTCTGCCTAACACTAGTTGAGACTTGGGCCATGTCATAGGCTGTGAGGCATGACTATTACACACTCCAGTAACGAGGAAATCATCGGTCGAGCAGAGATCAACGACATTGAGGCGATTCTCAGTGTTGTAAATACCGATCCGAATGAAGTGCAGCACAGTGTGAAGGGTGGAGGAGACACCATCTTTACGTGGGACTATTCGCTTGCTCGTCCTCAACTTCGCAAGTTGTACGAAAAGGCCAAGACGGGTCAATGGAATGGTTCGACCGATCTGGATTGGAGCACCAATGTTGATGTTGAAGCGACGATTGCTGCCGACCAAGCACTCATCGGCAATGGCATTGATCCTTCGCTGTATGCACACACTCCGCTCGCAAAATGGAAAGACAAAGAGTGGCTCGAGTTTGGTATTGAGTCACGTCGTTGGACGCTGTCGCAATTTTTGCACGGCGAACAAGGTGCGCTCATCTGCACAAGCAAAATTGTGGAAACAGTCCCATGGTATGACGCAAAGTTGTACGCAAGCACACAGGTGATGGATGAGGCTCGTCACGTTGAAGTGTTTGCTCGCTATCTAGACGAAAAAATGGGTGGCATGTATCAGGTCAATGCTCACTTAAAAATGTTGCTGGACGACATTATTAAGGACAACCGCTGGGACATGACCTACTTGGGTATGCAGATCATGATTGAAGGTCTTGCACTTGCAGCCTTCGGTTACCTTCACGAACTCACAGGTGAGCCGTTGCTCAAGAAGTTGTTGCGCTACGTGATGAGCGACGAAGCTCGCCACGTTGCATTTGGCGTACTCAGTCTTAAAGAAGCATATGAAGACATGTCTGATGCTGAGATCAAAGATCGCCAAGAGTTTGCATTTGAAGCAAGCATCCGCATGCGTGACCGCTTCTTGCAACAAGAAGTGTGGGAGCGCATGGGTGTCAAGCCCCGCGATGTTGTGCCAATCGCGCTCAATGACCCAACTCGCAAATTCTTTCAGCAATTGCTGTTTGCCAAGATTGTTCCTAACTGCAAAAAGTTGGGTTTGCTCGATCGCAATGACAAGTGGCTGCGTCATCGCTTCGAAGAAATGGACGTCATCCAATTTGAAGATCATGAGGACACAGGCGAAGAGTTCACCAAGTTTGAAATTGGTGCGCCGCTTGCCACTGTTGGCGAATAGTCTCTAACGCATGGCAAGGTTTGGTCGAGTACTAACAGCAATGGTTACTCCGTTCGATAAGAACGGAACACTCAACTTGGATGGTGCTCGCCGCCTCGCCAAATGGTTGCAAGAAAATGGCAATGACGGGCTTGTCATTGCAGGCACTACGGGTGAGTCTCCGGTGTTGACCGACGACGAGCGCTTGAGTTTGTTTGCGGCAGTGGTCGAGGCAGTCACAATTCCGGTCATTGCCGGCACGGGCACTAACGACACAGCACATTCGGTGCACTTAACCAAAGAGGCAACGAAGTTGGGTGTTGCTGGCATCTTGGCTGTGACTCCGTATTACAACCGTCCATCCCAGGCAGGTATCGAGGGCCACATGCGCGCGATGTGCGCAGCAACTACATTGCCCGTCGTTGTGTACGACATACCTGCGCGCACTGGTCGCAAGATCTCGACGCAGCTGTTGCTCAAGCTGGCGCGCGAGGTGAAAAATGTCGCTGCAGTCAAAGACGCTGCAGGTAACCCAGCCGAGTCTGCGGTGTTGATGTCGCAAGCGCCTGCAGGTTTCGAGTTATACAGCGGCGATGATGGACTCACACTTCCGTTTATGGCGATTGGCGGTTGCGGCGTGATTGGCGTGGCTACACATTGGACAGGCAGCGATCACCAAGAGATGTTTGATTGTTGGGCAAAGGGCGATGTAGACGGTGCGCGCCGAATCAATGCCCGTATGCTCGAAAGTTTTGCGTTCGAAACGGGCGACGACAATCCAAACCCATTGCCAAGCAAGGTAATGATGAATTTGCTCGGCCTTGAAGTGGGCGAGGCAAGGTTGCCAATGGGCCCTCCGCCAGCAGGCCTCGAAGAGCGCGGCAAGCAGGTGCTTGAAAATTTGCGCGCTGCTCGCATGGCACAAAAATAATGGCGGCGCCAGTCCGAATTATTTTTCTTGGCGGTCTCGGTGAAATAGGTCGCAATTGCATGGTAATCGAGCAAGACGATCGACTGCTCTTGATCGACTGCGGATTGATGTTTCCCGATGCAGACATGCACGGCATCGACTTGGTGTTGCCCGACTTTACCTATTTGCGTGACAACGCACATCGTATTGAAGCATGTGTGGCCACCCATGGTCACGAGGATCACGTTGGCGGGTTGCAATTTTTGTTGCGCGAACTTTCATTCCCTATTTATGGCTCGCCGGTCACGCTTGGTTTAGCTCGTAACCGCATCGAAGAAGCCGGGCTGTTGGGCAAAACCGAACTCATCCCAGTTGTCGACAACGAGCGCCGTCGCATTGGGCCATTCGATGTCGAGTTCATTCCGGTCACGCACTCCGTGCCATTTGCTCATGCCATTGCATTGCACACACCGCAGGGAGTGATCATTCACTCTGGTGACTTCAAGATCGACCTGACTCCAGTAGATGATCGTCGCACTGATTTGGCTCGCCTTGGTGCATTGGCCGCCGGAGACGGCATTCGATTGCTGATGCTCGACAGCACTAATGCAGAAGAGCGAGGCTCGGCGCCAAGTGAGCGCAGTGTTGGTGTCGTGTTGCGTCAACTCTTTGCCGAGCACAAGACCGAGCGCATTATCACCGCGAGTTTTGCCAGTCATATTCACCGCGTGCAGCAAATAGCTGAAGCCGCAATTGATGCGGGCAGAGTAGTGGCCACACTTGGCAGGTCGATGATCAACAACGTGCGCATGGCGCGCGACCTCGGCATCATCAAATTGCCCGATCATGCGTTTGTCAACATCGAAGATATTGACAACTATCCGCCAGAAAAAGTGTGTGTCATTTCGACTGGTTCTCAAGGTGAGCCGATGGCCGCACTTTCAC
>CAXNIQ010000131.1:0-4190 GCA_964202465.1 Ilumatobacteraceae bacterium | reverse complement strand
CGTTGTCACTTGTAGTGGCAGCATGCGGCGGTAGTTCATCGGGCGAAACTGCAGCACCTGCTGCAGACGCAGTGTCATATCCAGGTATCGAAGATTGTGCGGACGTGTCATACGACTACGCCGCACCAGCTGCGACAGGCAATGGCATGAAAGTTACATACGACATTGCTCCTGAAGCAGTGTGGGAAGATGGTTCACCAATCACCGTTGCCGATTTCCAGGCAACTTTTGATGCATCACTCAACACACCTGGTTCAATCTCGACTTCTGGTTACGACCAGATCACGACGGTTGAGGCTGGCACGAGTGACAAGCAAGTTGTCGTTACGTTGAAGACTGTGTACGCCCCATGGCGTGGATTGTTCAGTGGATTGATCAAGGCTGCAGCAGTGAAGAACACCGCTGACATCTCTGGCGATTTTGCTGACATGTTGCCATACTCTGGTCGTCCATACAAGATGCAATCATGGAGCAAAGATCAGATCGTTTATGTTCCTAACGAGAGTTATTGGGGTACTGACAAGGCTGTGACACCAAAAGTTGTCATGGTTCCAAAGGCCGACAGCGACACAGAAATTGCGTCGATCAAGGCTGGCGAAGTCGACTTTGTTTACCCACAATATTTCGGTGGACTCGCTGATGCGATGGCGCAAGACAACATTGCATCATCTGTGCAATACGGTGGAGACTACGAAGCGTTCTACTTCCAAATGAAGTGTGGACCATTCGCTAACCCAACATTCCGTACAGCATTCTCGATGTCAATCGATCGTGATGCATTGTTCCAGCAGATCTACATCCCAATTTCTGATACCGCAACGCTTCTACAGTGTGGTCCGATTGTTCCTGGACCATATTGCAACGGCGATGAGTTTGTCGGAAGTTTTGATGCTGAAGGTGCAGCGAAGCTTCTTGAAGACGCCGGTTGGGCAAAAGATGCCGATGGCTTCTGGGCTGAAGCAGGAAAGACTGCTCCAAAAATCCGTTGGATCATCAACACGGGCAACACCCGTCGCGAGAGCACACAGGCCTATTTGATTCCGTTGCTACAAGCAGCAGGATTCAATGTGCAAGCAGACAACTGCGATGCAGCCTGTTACTTCCAGAAGCGCTTGCCAGCACTCGATTACGACATGGCAATGTACATCTCAACAGCACCACCAGATCCTGCATACGTAACAAGTTCGTTTGCATGTGACTTCATTCCGACTGAAGCCAATGGCAACATTGGTCAAAACAGTTCGGGCTGGTGTAACGCGGAAGCTTCAGATTTGCTGCACGCAGCAGATATTGAAGTTGATGCAACCTTGCGAGCAGACATGATCAAGTCGTCACTCAAATTGATGGTTGCTGATCACATCTTGTTGCCACTGTTCCAATTCCCTAAGGCTGGCTTCTGGCGCACCGACAAGGTGGGCGGACCAATTGATGGCGATTTGAATAATTACATGGCATTCAAGAACTTCGACCAGTGGACCGACGTTGATGGCGATGGACAAATCGTTATCGGTGCCGAGCAATGGCCAGAGTGCTTGAACCCAATCACGGAGTGTGCAAACTCTTCATGGATGGTGTGGACAACCGCATTCCCAGTAAGCCCAGGTGCCTACACAACGACCAATGATGGTCAATATGTAGTTACCAACCTGCTTGCAGGCGAAGCAACCGTAGAGGTGCTTTAGTCTCAACAAGTAGTTGAGAAGCGCATTTAGGGTGCGCAGACCAGATCGGTTAGATTTGGTCTGCGCACCTTTTGCGTTCTGGAATCATTATCGGTATTGACAAGGGGGTGAGAGCTTGTTGCGATTTATCCTGAGACGGTTGGCATGGGCGCTGCCCACGCTGCTGTTGGTGACTTTTCTCGTATACATGGCGCTCCGGCTGGGCACAGACCCGCTCCAAAGCTATCTTCGCACCAATCCTCGTGCCACAAAAGTAAAGATTGCGCAATACAAGTCTGTGAACGGATTGTCATCGAATTACGTATTTGGATATTTCCAATGGCTGAAGAATTTCGTGACATTTAATTGGCCAAGAAGCATAAAGGGAAGTCGCGAGGTGTGGCCAGCACTCAAGGACGCTATGGCCAATACCATTCGCTTAGGAACTTTTGCGACAGTGATTGGCGTGTCGATCGGATTATTCGTTGGCATGTTTGCTGCACTCAAACCTGGCAGCAGGCGAGACGTAGCCGTGAATACAGGTGCATTCCTCGGTGTCTCTATCCCTCCTTACATCACTGCCGTGCTGTTTCAACTGGTTTTCGCTGTGTACTGGTCGCGATGGTTTGGCAAGACATTGTTCCCGACGTCTGGCGTATATCCACCAGGGCATTCAGGGTTTGATCTCGTGTTAATGCTCAAGCACATGGCGCTACCAATGATGGTCGTTGCGATTCAGGTTGTTGCAACATATAGCCGTTATATGCGATCGTCATTGTTGGACGTCTTGAATTCGGACTACATGCGCACTGCGCGCTCTAAAGGTATTAGCGAGCGACAAGTCTTGATAAGGCATGGCGTGCGTAATGCACTCATACCTGTTGTCACGATTGCCGCTCTCGACGTTGGCGCCATCATCGGAGGCCTGATTATCTCTGAGAATATTTTTGCCTACCCCGGAATGGGCTTGTACTTCTTGGACTCCTTTAATAATGGTGATTTTCCGTTACTGATGCCATGGATGGTGTTGGTTGTCGCATCTACGTTGATGTTTAACTTGGTAGCCGATGTCTCCTATGCATTTTTAGATCCGAGGATTCGTCTTGACTGAGTTTGCAACAATCTCTCCTAAACGCATGGCAATGCGTCGCTTTTTGTCGCATAAGGCCGCCGTCGGTAGTTGTGTGTTGCTTGCAGTAATGGTTTTGGCGGTAATTCTCGCTCCAATTAGCGCTCGCTATGGTGTCAACGAATCGGTGCGCAAGCCGCCTAATACCTTTCTCCCTCCTCAAAAGTTGGCGTGGTTTGGCACCGATGACATCGGTCGTGATTTATACAGCCGACTGATATATGGCATTCGCGTCTCGTTGATTATTGGATTATTTAGTGCACTCATTTCCACATTGGTCGGTTGTGTAGTTGGTGCGGTCGCTGGTTTTCGTGGTGGACGCTTTGATGACGTTGTAATGCGAGTGACCGATCTGTTTCTCGCGTTTCCATTCTTGGTGGCGCTGTTAGTAATTAGAAACACGATTGGTTCTATTGGATGGTTGACGGCAATCATCGGTGACAAATCCTCTGCACGTTTTATCGTGTTTTTGCTCTCGTTTTTCGGGTGGATGGGTGTAGCTCGAATTGTGCGAGGTCAAGTGCTGGCACTCAAAGAACGCGAATTTATAGAAGCTGCTCGGGCGGTGGGCGCAACACGCCGCTACATCGTGCGTCGACATCTTTTGCCAAACTCAATTGGCCCCATCATGGTTGCTCTGTCATTTGCCGTGGTTGGCGCCATCACTGCAGAGTCGACGTTGGCTTTTTTTGGGTATGGTCCTCAAGCGGGTGATGGAGCAACATCACTTGGAATTTTGGTTGGTTCGGCAAAGGGCGCGGTTCAGACCGGGTATTGGTGGATAGCAGTGTTTCCATGTTTTGCATTGGTACTGATCTCGCTTGCTATCAACTTCATTGGCGATGCGTTGCGCGATGCAACTGACCCACGACTCGACAGGGGGGAATGATGAGCGAACTCGTTCTTTCTATTCGCGACTTGCGCGTCACATTCGACACACCACTTGGCCCACTAGAAGCAGTTCGTGGAGTCGACTTGGATGTGCACGCGGGCGAGATGATGGGAGTCGTGGGCGAGAGTGGTTCGGGCAAGTCGGTGACATTTCTCGCTGCGATGGGCTTGTTGCCACATCAGGCCAAAGTAAGTGGCTCAGTGATGCTTAACGGCCAGGAAATGCTTGGGGCTTCGTCGAAAGTGCTGCGCAACATGCGTGGTGGTCTGATGTCGATGATCTTTCAAGACCCATTGTCGGCTCTCAATCCTGTACATCGCGTTGGCGATCAGATAGTCGAGATGTTGAAAGCCCATTCAGGAGATTTGAGCGACAAGCAAGCAGCACTGCGTGCAGTCGAGCTACTAGATGTGGTCGGTATTCCGCAGGCTGCAGAGCGAGCCCACCAGTATCCACACGAATTCTCTGGAGGGATGCGACAACGCGTTGTGATTGCAATTGCAATTGC
>CAXNIQ010000130.1:0-4210 GCA_964202465.1 Ilumatobacteraceae bacterium | reverse complement strand
TTCCCTGCGCACGTCGAGAAATACGTTCATCGGCGAGCGCCTCACTCACTCGCGAAGCGAGCGCCGTCACCAACACACTGTCGGGGGGTAAGTGTTCAACAGTGCTCTCTAATTGCAAGATGGTCATGGTCTGATATCCGTTGGTTCATCACCAAGCAATGCGATATGCACTTTGCCTGCACCGGCTATTGCAAGTGCAAGATCAACCGGACCACGCAGCGTAATTACGGCTGCGCTCAGCTGATTGTCGGGTTGAACAATTGACCAAACGGTCACGATCTGGCCATACAACGCTGGCGGCAAAGCACCACCACTTGAGATGTCTGGTGCAAACACCACTTGCACTCGGTCGCCATCGGCGAGTGTTGGTGGATAGTCACCTACTTCGACTGCAATTGACGTGAGCGCCTCTCCACTTGTAAGTGGATCTCTCATCTGCAACATTGCCAGGTGTATTGGTGTGGACGATCCGACATCGATTGCCATTGACTTGCCAATGAGCGAGAGAGCATCTGCTGCCTTCACAAATGCTGCGCCCGACTGCACCGAGAGCTCTTGAGCAATCAAGTCACTCGACTCAATGACATGACCTCGTGTCAGGGAATGGGAGGTACTCACCACAGTGATGGTGTTGGTTGCAGATTGGAAAAGTAATAGCGAACCAATCGCTCCGCCAAGAACCAGCGCTATACCAATAGCCATTTCGGGCAATCGCTGCTTTCCTAGCGACTTACGGCTTTGCTTGAGAACATCAGTTGATGGAACAGAAACTCCACTCGCGCCTGATCGCGACCTTGACAGAACACTCAACATTCCTTGATTCATAAATCGACCCCTTGGTTTGACTTCTGTTTGTGCCGCAATGTGCACTTGAGATCAGTAGAGCGGACAATATTTCTCTAAGACCACTCCTGCTATGAAGAAAACGAATTACAGAACTGGTATTTGCTGGTGATTGACGGCAACAGTGGCAGTCGTCATGGTGGCGCTGGCGCTGGCGTAGCCTTATAAGCAATGTCCATTGCGTTCCCAACAGCTCCTCCAGCCGTGCTGCCCGTGGCTAATGACCCCTGCTGGTGTGGCAGTGGGCGCAAATACAAGCGTTGCCACAAGCAAGTAGACGGCCGTGTAGTGCCCCATGCGGTGAGTCCGCGGCGAGACGTGCCAGCACATATCGTGCGGCCGCCATATGCCGAAACAGGCAAGGTGCAGCGTTGGCAAGAATCTGCAGTCAAAACACCGGAGATCATCGAGAAAATGCGAGTGGCCGGCAAAATGGGCGCCGAAGTCTTGAAATTGGCGGGAGATTTTGTACGCCCCGGTATCACTACCGACGAGATCGATATTTATGTGCACAACTTGTGCATCGAGCGCAACTCGTACCCGAGCCCACTCAACTATTCGGGTTATCCAAAAAGTGTGTGCACGTCGGTCAATGAAGTCATTTGTCACGGAATACCCGATGCTCGAGTGTTGCTCGACGGAGACATCATCAACCTCGACGTCACGTGCTATTTCAATGGCGTGCATGGCGACACCAATGCAACTTTTGCTGTTGGCACGATTGACCAAGAAAATAAAAACCTGATCCGTGTGACTGAAGAGTGCACATGGCGCGGCATTGAAGCTGTTGTGCCTGGCAGGCCATTAAGCGACATCGGCAAAGCAATTGAGACGCGCGCAAAGCAAGACAAGTATGGAGTTGTGCGCGCATTTATTGGTCACGGAATCGGCGAGCAGTTTCATACCGACATTCAGGTGTTGCACTATTACGACTCGCACAACAACACGATTATGCGGCCAGGGATGACCTTTACGATCGAGCCAATGATCACCCTTGGCACGTGGCAACACCGCATGTGGAACGACGACTGGACCGCAGTCACTGCAGACGGCAAGCGCACAGCGCAGTTTGAACACACCGTACTAGTGACCGACACTGGTGTTGATGTGCTTACTGCAGGCCCTGGTGCTGTATCGCCAAGTGCGCCGTGGAAACGTTAAATAGAAAAGTATTGATGTAAATGATTGACGAAATTGACGTAGAAAGATATTTACGCTTTGACCGCAGAAGCTGGGCCGAGTTGCGCGCGCAAACACCGCTCACTCTGCATGAAAAAGACCTAGAAGCACTACGCGGTATCAACGACCGCATCGACTTAGAAGAAGTTGTTGCTATCTATTTGCCACTCACTCGCCTACTCAACTTGTATGTCAGTGCCACACAAAGTTTGCACCGCGTTGCCGCAACCTTCCTTGGAACCATCTCGCCAAAGATGCCATACGTCATCGGTATTGCTGGCAGTGTGGCTGTAGGCAAGAGCACCTCTGCGCGTATTTTGCAGGCTCTGCTCACTCGCTGGCCAGAACACCCTCGGGTTGAGTTGATCACTACCGACGGGTTCTTATACCCAAACGCAGTACTTGAGAGTCGCGGAATCATGAACCGCAAGGGTTTCCCGGAAAGTTATGACACCAAGCGCCTCGTACAGTTTTTGCGAGAACTCAAGGCCGGCAAGCCCGACGTATCGGCGCCTGTCTACAGCCATGTCGAGTACGACATCGTGCAAGGCGATAGTCAAGTGGTGCACCAACCAGACATCTTGATTGTTGAGGGACTCAACGTCTTGCAAGTGGGCAGTGACAGCACCGAATTTGTAAGCGACTACTTTGACTTTTCGATTTATATTGATGCAGTGGAGAGCGACATCGAGAATTGGTATATCGAAAGATTCTTGGCGCTACGACAGACCGTGTTTAGTAATCCCGACAGTTTTTTTACGCACTTTGCTCACCTCACTGACGAAGAGGCTGTGCAAGTTGCCCGTGGAATCTGGCGCGAAATCAATGGCAAAAATCTGAGCGACAACATCGCACCAACCCGCACCCGCGCGTCGCTGGTGATGCAAAAAGATGCCAACCACCGAGTTACCGAAGTCCATTTGCGCAAGTTGTAATTGTTGCGCGTCGCGCTAGCGAGAGATACTTGCGAGCCAATCCGGAAAGTCGGCCAGTTTTGCAATCTCTACAAACCGATCATCTGCCGTTGGTGCAGCTTCTGACTGATCGAGCTCCCACAAAATTTCATACGGAACATACGCGCCAAACCCGCCAATGGCGAGCACTGGCATGATGTCGCTGTGTAGTGAATTGCCAACCATGCAAAAGTGATGCGGGTCAATGTTGAGACTTAGAAGTACTCGGCGATATGTTGCGGGGTCTTTTTCAAGAACGATCTCGACATGATTGAAAAGATGTGCGAGCCCGCTCGTGTCGACTTTGCGTGTTTGGTGCACCAAGTCGCCTTTTGTTATTAACACCACTCGATGAGTTTGTGCAACTTTGCTCAATACATCTGCAACACCTGCAAACAACCTGACTGGCTCGGTGAGATGCTCGCGCACACCTCGTAATATCTCTTGCAATATCCCTACGGGTACGGTGCCGTCGGTTATGGATATTGCTGCTTCAACGGCCGATAAACCAAACGACTTGACGCCATAACCATATGTTCCGATGTTGACGCGCTCAGTGGCAACAAGTGCCGACTTAATGTCGATGCCAGGTGGCGCGTAGGGAGAAACGAGATCAACAAAACGATTTTCGTTGTGCCGAAATGTGTCTTCACTAAACCACAGCGTGTCGTCGGCATCGAAACCAATCGCGTCAAAGTGCTCGGTACTCGACATGATTAACGGTGTAGTGCATTGAGATAGTTGTAGACCGTAATGCGCGAGACGCCCATCGCATCAGCAACATCTTCAACTGCGCGTCGCACAGTAAATGCTCCACGCTCATCAAGCAATCGAATTGCGGTTTGTTTTTCGTTTCGCGAAAGTAGCGAAAGTCGTGCACCAAGCTCGCGCTCAACACCGTCGATAATTCGGTCGAGGGCGCCGTGCAATGCCGGAAATCGCACGCCGGCAATTGTCATGCCGTCCCAGACCAATGGAACATCGCCCGCAATGAGATGTTCGGCGGCGATAAGTTCTGCACCAGTTGCCTTGAGTAGCGGCTTTACCGAAGCGATCAGTGGATGATTCGGAATCGTCATGCAACTCCAACGTCAACGCTCACATATGTTGCACCATTGCCGTATGCAGCGCGCATAAGTTCTGAGATTGCTTCTGGCAACTGTTCTTTCGTTACCGAAAATGATGAACCGAATGGTCCAAATTCAACGCTGAGACCACAGCGTTCGACTGCTGCA
>CAXNIQ010000129.1:0-4272 GCA_964202465.1 Ilumatobacteraceae bacterium | reverse complement strand
ACGATTATCGCGCAGGCTTGGCTTGACCAAAGAAGAAGACCCCGTCAAGGTTGAGTACGAATTGAACGCAATGTTCGACCCAAAAGACTGGGGTGGTTTTAGCCTCCGACTCATTTTGCACGGGCGCCGCGTGTGCGATGCCAAAAAACCGAAGTGTGATGTGTGCGAACTTGCAGACATTTGCCCATCCTCGGAAATGCCATATGGAAAGCTCAAGAAAAATGTCTAACACTCAGAGTACGAAAGCCGAACTTGCAGCAATCGCCGACACACTCGACCGTTGCAGAGAGCGTTTGTCAACGCTCGGAGCATCGCGGCTGATGGCAATTCGTGACCCCAAGAATGCCGACGCAGGAGACGACTTACTCACAGCGATTTACGAATCCGAACGAGGTCTCAACACGGCTCTGCGGCTTGTGCAACGTGCGGCTCGCCAAGGGCGCTAGTACCCTGACGAGCGTGACTGGAGCTCCCGAAAAACTCCCAATCAAGATGCTCAATGACCGTCTATTGGTGCGTATACCCCAAGGCGAGAACGAGCGTCGGTCGCATGGGGGAATTGTGATTCCCGCAACCGCGCAGGTGGCCAAGCGTTTAGTGTGGGCCGAAGTAGTAGCAATGGGGCAAAACGTGCGCGCAGCAGAAACGGGTGATCGAGTGCTGTTTAGCCCAGATGATCGTTATGAAGTTGAAGTTGGTGGACAGGACTACATCATGTTGCGTGAGCGCGATATTCATGCCGTGGCCGCCACGCGCATCGAAGCAAGCACGGGGCTCTACATCTGATGCAGTTTTTTCCAAGCCGTGAAGATTTTCATCTCCTTTCCATTGCCCACACAGTTGTTCCTGTGTGGACCGAAGTCTTGGCCGACATGGAGACGCCAGTTGCGACATACATGAAACTTGTTGGCGATGAACCAGGTTTTCTTCTTGAATCAGTAGAAAATGGTGAGCGCTGGAGCAGGTATTCGTTTGTTGGGCGAAACCCACTTGCAACGCTCGTCTTGCGCGACGGCGTGATCACTACATCGGGTGAAATTCCGAGCGATGTGGTGCTGGATAAAGGCATGTTGGCCGCGATGGAATCCTTGCTCAACATCTATAAAGCCCCAGTCATGGAAGAACTTCCGCCGTTGCAGGGCGGGTTGATGGGGTTTTTGGGTTACGACATTGTGCGCGAAGTTGAGCATCTGCCAAACACACCACGTGATGATCGCAAATTGCCAGATGCCGCGATCAGCGTGATTGGATCATTGGCGGCATTCGATCACTGGCGTCAGCGCGTCTACATGCTGGAGAGCGTTCCATTAATCAATCTTAATAATCTTGAGATCGATGCCGCATATGATGCCGCGATCGAACGGATCAAGGACGCTGTTGATGATTTAACCAAGCCATTGTCGTATGTGGCTGTCGAACCTCCACGAGCCGATGACTACAAAGCACAATTCGATCCAACGAAAAATGGCAACTCATATCAACGCGCAGTGCAGGCTGCTCAGGAGTACATCACGGCCGGTGACATTTTTCAGGTCGTGTTATCGCAGCGCTTTGATATAAAACTGAATGCCGATCCGTTTGATGTCTATCGTGTCTTGCGCCAAGTCAATCCGAGTCCGTACATGGATTACGTCAAGCATCCAGAGCTCACGATCGTGGGTAGTTCGCCTGAGCCAATGGTGCAATTGCGTGATGGCAAAGTCATTAGTCGTCCAATTGCGGGCACACGCAAACGTGGTGTCGACGAAGAGCACGATCGCAAATTGGCAGCAGACTTGAAGGAAAATCCAAAGGAGATCGCAGAGCACGTGATGCTTGTAGATCTTGCGCGCAACGATGTTGGTCGCGTTGCCAAGTTTGGCACGATGAATGTTGACGAGTTCATGTCGCTCGAGCGCTATAGCCATGTGATGCACTTGACATCGCAAGTATCTGGCGAGTTGTTGGATGGACTTGGGCCGATCGATGTATTGCGTGCCACTTTGCCAGCCGGAACCGTGAGTGGTGCGCCAAAAGTGCGAGCGATGGAAATTATCGATGAACTCGAACCCGTCAAGCGTGGACCATACGCGGGTGTCGTTGGTTATGTCGATTTCTGTGGCAACTTAGATACGGCAATTGCAATTCGCACCATGTTTATTGGTGAGCACGGCGCTTCACTACAGGCCGGTGCAGGCATCGTTGCCGACAGTATTCCCGAAGACGAAGATTTGGAGTGCTTCAACAAAACTGCGGCATTGATGGCCGCAATTCCTGCAGCACGGCGCATGACAGCTGCCCGCAAAGCTGCTGGCGAAATTCAGTAACCGAATTGTTATGAACGGGTCACCCTTTTGGCTCGCAGTTGAGAGAGATGTCGTTACGGTCACGGGCTCCGACGCCAAAACATATTTGCACTCACAATTATCGCAAGACATCGCTTCAATGCAGCCAGGCGACGTGCGCACCTCGTTGTTGTTGCAACCAACTGGCAAGATCGATTCGTTATTGCGAGTCATCTGCGCTGCCGCTGATCGTTTTGTGCTTGACTGTGACCCAGGTTTCGGCGAGTCAACTGTTGCGCGCCTCAACCGATTCAAGATCCGGGTTAATGCCGACATCGATTTGCAAACCCAAACATGGCGTGCGGTTCGGGGCACTACAAACATTCATATTGACGGCGCAATACCTGCATGGCGACAAGATGGAACAGCAGTCGATGTGTTCTCTCCAAACGTGACATTGCCTTCTACGTTGCGCGAAGGAACTGAATCCGAATTTGTTGAGTCGCGCATCCGGGCGTGCTGGCCCGTCATGGACATTGACATCACGACAGCCATGATTCCCGCTGAAAGTGGTGTCGTCGATAATGCCGTGAGCTTCACCAAGGGCTGCTATCCAGGTCAAGAGCTTGTTGAGCGCATGGACTCGCGAGGGTCAATGGCAAAGCAAAGACTATGCAGGGTGAATTGTGTCCCAGGCACAAAGCCGCAAGATGAAGTGTTGGTGAACGGCGAAGTAGTGGGGCACTACACCACAGTGGCGAACACGATTGCACTCGCGTTGATTAAGCGGGGTGTCGATGTAGCCGACCCATTCACACAAACCCTGCCCCTCTAGAATGAGCAAATGACATACATCTACGCCTTTGATCACAAGCACCGCAAATCACCAATGAGTCTCAAAGACTTGCTGGGTGGCAAGGGTGCCAACTTGGCCGAGATGATGAGTGTGTTGCACTTGCCCGTGCCGCACGGTTTTACTGTCACAACCGATGCATGTCGCGACTATATGCATGGTGGCTGGCCCAAAACTCTCGATAAAGAGATCGCATTGCAAGTGACAGCCCTTGAGCGCAAAATGAAGGCACGTTTGGGTGACCCGACGAGCCCATTGCTGGTGTCGGTTCGTTCTGGCGCAAAGTTTTCGATGCCGGGAATGATGGACACCGTTCTCAACTTGGGCTTGAATGACAAAAGTGTGGTCGGGCTTGCTCGAACAACCAATGACGAGCGCTTTTCCTACGACAGCTATCGCCGTTTTATCTCAATGTACGGACGTATCGTGCTTGGTATCGATGGCTCAAAATTTGAGCATCCGTTTGATGCCGCAAAGAGATCTGCTGGAGTGAAGAGTGATGCCGATTTGCCGGCTGCATCGTTGAAGAGTTTGTGCGAGAAGTATAAGCAAGTCGTCAAGGATGAGACGGGCCGCGAGTTTCCACAAGATCCGATGAAGCAATTGCGTGGTGCGATTGAAGCGGTGTTTCGTTCGTGGAATGGTGCGCGAGCGATTGCCTACCGCGTGCGCGAAAAAATTAGCCACGATTTGGGAACCGCAGTAAACGTACAAGCAATGGTGTTTGGAAATCGTGACAACAACTCGGGCACAGGCGTGGGTTTTACTCGCAACGCTGCAACCGGCGAGAACAAACCGTATGGCGACTTTTTGGTCAACGCGCAGGGTGAAGACGTGGTGGCGGGAATTCGTAACACCGAAACGCTCGACGACCTCAAGCGCCAATTTCCGGCGATCCACGCAGAGCTGATGACAATCTTTGACCGACTCGAGCGACATTACAAAGACATGTGCGACACCGAGTTTACGATCGATCAAGGAAAGTTGTGGATGTTGCAAACGCGAGTTGGCAAGCGCACGGGTGCTGCTGCACTGCGCATGGCAGTCGACATGACGAAACCTTCAGGCAAGGGCAAAGCAGCATGGAAGATCTCGAAGAAAGATGCCTTGATGCGTGTTTCAGCCGAGCATCTCGATCAGGTGTTGCACCCGCAG
>CAXNIQ010000128.1:0-4287 GCA_964202465.1 Ilumatobacteraceae bacterium | reverse complement strand
AACCTCGAAAAATTGTTGGGTCGCACCGCAATCGACCGCACCGCGGTGATTCTCGACATTTTCGCGCAAAATGCACACACGCTCGAAGGCAAAGCCCAAGTTGAGTTGGCTTTGTTGCGCTACAAGCTTCCTCGATTGCGTCGTGGCATCTCTGAGGCCATGTCGCAACAGGGTGCTGGCATCGGCAGCCGCGGTCCTGGTGAAACAAAACTCGAAGTCGATCGCCGTCGCATTCAAGACAAGATCGCAAAACTTTCTCGCGACTTGGTTGACCTTGCTAATAATCGCCGCGAGCAAGCCAAAGGTCGTTCGCGAAGCGGACTTGGAGCGGTTGCGATTGTTGGGTACACCAACGCAGGCAAGTCAACGTTGCTCAACCACCTCACCGACGCTGGCGTGTTGGTAGAAAACCGATTGTTCGCAACGCTCGATCCAACAACACGTCGACTTGCGTTGCCTGGTGGTGAGCCAGTGTTGGTGAGCGACACCGTTGGTTTCGTGCGTCGTCTTCCGCACGGTTTGGTCGAATCTTTTAAGAGCACACTCGAAGTGGCAGTGCTTGGCGACTTGCTGATCCACGTTGTCGACTCGACAGCAGTCGACCCTGCAGGGCAGATCTTGGCAGTGCGCGAGGTGCTGACCGACATTGGCGCAGGCGACGTGCCCGAGTTGCTCGTATTCAACAAAGCCGACATGGCGCCCGACGTTGCAGAGCAGATGGTGGCAAGTCATCCAGGATCGGTTGGTATTTCGGCAGTTACTGGTGCGGGAATAGACGATTTATTGCGTACTATCGGAGATCGCATGCGGGCCATTTCCGTGGTTGTGGAGTTGCTCATTCCATACGACCGCGGAGACATTGTGGCTTCGGTGCATCGAGAGGGAGAAGTGGTGTCAACAGCAAACGAAGAAAACGGCATGCGTATTCGTGCGCGATTGGGCGATGCGTCAACTGGCCGCTTGTCACAATTTGTTGTTGATCAATTAGGTGGTCAATCAAATGACGAAACGGTAGTTGCATCATGACGAACAACTCACAAGGCTTTGTTCCACCTCCGTATCCATACGACCGCCTCGATGCGTTTAAGACCGTTGCTGCAAAACACGAAGGGGGAGCAATCGATCTCAGTATCGGTGACCCGTGTGATGCACCGTCGAGCGCTGTCATTGCTGCGCTCTCGACATCGCACCTCGAGCGCGGTTACCCGCCGTCCATTGGCATCGAACCGTTGCGCGCTGCTGCACGTTTATGGATACAGCGCAAGTTCGACATCGATATTCCTTTAGCGCAAATTGCGGCATGCGTTGGCAGTAAGGAATTTGTTGTCACCACGCCGCAGTGGATGAAGTTGCGCACGCCATCGCGAGACACCGTGTTGTTTCCTGCAGTGAGTTACCCAAGTTATGCAATGGGCGCAACGTTGTCGGGCTGCAGACCAGTGGCCGTGCCGATGACTGCAACCGGTGGACTCGATCTTTCAAAGATCAGTGCGGACGATGCAAAGCGCGCACTCATGATCTGGATGAACTCTCCAAGCAATCCAACTGGCGCGCTCGATGACATGGGCGCAGTTGTGGCCTGGGGTCGCAAACACGACGTTCCGGTATTTAGCGATGAGTGTTATGTCGAATTCACGTGGCAGGGCAAGCCCCGAACAGCTCTCGAATACGGCACACAAGGTGTGATTGCACTGCATTCATTGTCGAAGCGCTCGAACCTCGCAGGCCTGCGCGTTGGTTTTTATGCGGGCGACGCCGACATCGTGCATTACCTCAAAGAAGTGCGCAAGCATGTTGGCATGATGGTGCCGGGGCCGGCGCAGGCCGCAGGTGTTGTGGCGCTCAATGATGACGCAAGCGTAAAAACGCAAGCCAATGTGTACCGCAAGCGCCTCGAGCGCACTGCGCAAATTCTTGGCAAGTGGTCTGGTCGCGCTATTGATTTGCCAGCAGGTGGTTTTTATTTGTGGTTTGATGCAACCGATGGCTGGGAGTTTGCTGAGCGTCTCGCAACCGAAGGCGGAGCACTCGTGAGCCCAGGAGATTTTTATGGCGCTGGTGGATCAAACAATGTTCGTGTCGCGGTCGTGCAACCCGATGATCGCATCGAGCTGATGGCCCAACGTCTCGGCTAGAGGCGACGCAATACGGTGACGAGCTTGCCGTAGACCGAGACTTCGTCGGTCTCAAAATTCATCGGCTGCATTGAAGAGTTTGATGGCGTAAGCGTGATGGTGTTGCCAGCCTTGGCAAAGGTCTTGATAGTTGCTTCGTCGCCAGGAATGCCGGCAACGACGATGTCGCCATTGTCGGCAGTTGCTTGCTGACGACAGACCACAAAGTCGCCGTCCAAAATGCCAGCATCGATCATCGAGTTGCCGCGCACGCGCAGCATGAAGAGTTCTCCGTCACCAGTGAAGTCCATAGGTAGGGGAATGAGCTCTTCAACATTTTCTTGAGCCAGCACATTGACGCCTGCAGCGACATCGCCAACGAGTGGAACATGCTTCACAGGGCGACGCTCCATGGCAACACCGGAGGACGCTTCGTAACGAACTTCGATGGCGCGTGGCTTTGTTGGGTCGCGGTGCAAGTAGCCGAGTTTTTGCAGCGTGCCGAGGTGGTTGTGCACGGTGGCCGATGAACTGAGGCCAACTGCCTCGCCGATCTCGCGCACCGAGGGCGGGTAGCCCCGCTCGCGCATGTTCTTTTCAATGAAGTCAAGGATGCCGCGCTGGCGGTCAGTCAGCTGGGTGTGGACGCTTGTTGGAAGGGAAGTCATGCCTCTATCGTACGGGTGTTCGCCCCCAGAGTCAAACACCTGTTCGGCGAACAAATGTTCGTATCATCCACAACTTACGAACACCCGTTCGCTAAAATTGTTTATACGAGATTAAAACCCCCAAAACCCCTACAGACAAAGGACTTAATCATGGCACTAGCACTGAACCACCAACCCCACACCCGCCAAACAAGGACCCGCCAGCATGTTCGCCCCGTGAGGCACCTACATCTGGTACCAGAACTCGACCCAACCCCGGTAGGCGCCTATCGTCCTTTCACTCGAGGCGCTCTTCGCCCAACAATTCGCCCTGCGGCTCGTCGCTCGGCCCAACATCCATCTCTGGCTGGCACTCCTACGGCGGCTACATTTCAGCGCCGTCGCCTCGTGGTGCTAGTCGTAGCCATGCTGCTACTAGGTGTTGTGGTGGCAGGTCTGATCGGTTTTACTGGCACATCAGCTCAAGCTGATCAAGCTGTGGCTGGTCAGTCAAGTGAACCTCGCACAGTTATCGCACAGCCAGGCGACACATTGTGGGCAATTGCTCAACGGGTTGCCCCTCAAGCGAATATTGCAGATCTAGTTGATCAACTTGTACGCATCAACGGCGATGCAATCGTTGCTGGTCAACTCGTTCGCATTCCATAATTCAGTAATTATCCCAATTTTTATTGATGTATTTGGTGTAATGTGTCAGAAGTGCATTGTCCAAGTTGTTCGTTTGACGACACCAAGGTGATCGATTCGCGACTCGCTGAAGAAGGTGGTGCCATTCGCCGACGTCGTAGTTGCACACAATGTGGTTATCGATTTACGACCTACGAGCGACTTGAAGAAGCAGCGCTCAACGTGGTCAAACGAGGCGGTGGCAAACAGCCTTTTGATCGACTCAAAATGATGGCTGGCATCCAGGCCGCTGTAAAGGGCAGACCGGTAGGCGACGAGATGATTATGGAAATCGCTGAGCGGATAGAGGATGCGTTGCGCCTTGAGGGTGGAGACGTCACCAGCAATCAGGTTGGCCATGCAGTACTCGAGCAATTGCGTTTGATTGACGAAGTTGCGTACATGCGTTTTGCAAGTGTCTATAAAAACTTTGATGATGCTGCAGACTTTAAACGCGAACTTGCGTTACTTGAAAAGCACGCAAGTACTTCGCGCGCTTAATTTCTGTTTCGCGTGTAGCGCAAAAATAAAAAGCCTTCTTCTTCAAGAATGTGTGACAACGTAAATCGATTCAAAATTGGTAATGCTTCGCCGAGCAAGCGTGGTTCATTATTTGCCGCAATGTTTGGGCTGATGGTCAAGCTGATTTCATCAATCAGGTCGGCTTGTGCCATTGAAGCGTTCAGCCCTGGTCCGCCCTCGAGTTGAATAAAAGTGCCCTCCAGTTGACACATCGCAGCGGCAAAATCCACTGAGCCCATACCGGCACGAATACAGGTGACTGCCGGGTTGGATGGCTCTGGGGCATCTTCAGGAATGATCAGAAACCCAGCGCCGCT
>CAXNIQ010000127.1:0-4308 GCA_964202465.1 Ilumatobacteraceae bacterium | reverse complement strand
TCATCAAACGTGCCATCGATGGCAACGGTGTGCACATTTGGAGCGTTGACTGTGGTCATTTGCCTACGTTGCACATCGCTCACCCGACCACGCGGATACAAAATCACAATGTCGACGTTGTTGCACGACTTGACGCCATCAATTGCTGCGCTTCCTGTGTCGCCACTGGTTGCACCAACGATCATCACTCGCTGGTTGCGTTGGCTGAGTACGTGATCGAACAATTTGCCAATAAGTTGCAGCGCCACATCTTTAAATGCAAGTGTTGGGCCGTGAAAAAGCTCGAGCAAATAATGTTCAGGCGCAATCTGCACAAGCGGCACCACATCCGGATGCCTGAACGACGAATACGCCTCGCGGCTCAAGCGCACCATGGTTGGCGCATCGATCTCGGTGCCAATGAAAGGCTGCATAATTGCTGCTGCACGGTCGGCATAGCTGCCAGTAGTTGGCGCGTTTACGGTTGGCCACGTCTGCGGCACATACAAACCGCCGTCAGTGGCTAGGCCAGCCAAGAGCGCGTCACAAAAACCCAACTCTGGGGCACGACCGCGTGTGGAGATGTAACGCATACGAAAAAATATTTTAGTCGGCGATGACCCGCAGGAGGCCACCCACATGCGTGACCACATCGAGTTTTTTCAATTCGCTGATGCAAGCCTGCATCGCTGCCTCATTTGCATTGTGTGTCAGAAACACGAGTCGTGCACCATGGCCTATGCCGTCTTGTTCGGCCGCACGGATGCTCACATTGTGACGAGCAAAAACACCGGTCACTGCGTGCAATACGCCTGGCTTGTCGGCAACCTCAAGCGGCAACAAGTACTCACACGATGTATCTGACATCGGTTGCAACTTTGGCGCACTCAGCACGCCAAGCGTTGCATGTGCGCCCTTGTTGAGGTTGATAGATGCGTCAATCACGTCTCCGAGTATCGAAGATGCCGTTGGGTCTCCGCCTGCACCTCGTCCATAAAACATGAGTGAGCCCGATGCTTCACCGTCAACCACGACTGCATTAAATGCATCTCGGACCGATGCGAGTGGATGCTGCATCGAGACCATTGCAGGGTGCACTCGCACCGAAATTGCACCAGTCGCTTTTTCCATTTCGGTGATGCCCAACAACTTCACGGCGTAACCCAAGCGCTTTGCAATCGCAATGTCGGCTGCCGTGATTTTGGTGATGCCCTCACTAAACACGTCGCTCGCAACAACGTTGCAACCAAACGCAATACTCGCGATGATCGAAATCTTTGCTGCAGCATCAAGCCCCTCGACATCGGCTGTCGGGTCTGATTCTGCATAACCAAGCTTCTGTGCGCCAGCAAGCGCGTCTTCATAACTCGCACCGTCTTCGCTCATCTTGGTGAGAATGTAATTTGTTGTTCCATTGACGATGCCGAGCACCCGCCTGATTGGCTCACCACGCAAACTTTCGCGCAGTGGACGAATGAGTGGAATACCTCCGCACACTGCAGCCTCAAACAACAAGTCGATGCCAGCAAAGTCGGCTGCAGCAAACAACTCTGCACCATGAGTTGCAATCAGCGCCTTGTTGGCGGTGACCACAGGCTTTCCATTTGCCAATGCCTTGAGGATCAATCCGCGGGCCTGGTCGATGCCACCCATTACTTCGACAACGAGATCGACTGTCGGGTCGTTGACCACAAACTCTGCATCGGTTGTCAAGACATCGGCAGCCAGCGAACTTTTATGCGCATCAATGTTGCGAACCGCTACGCGTGCAACGACGAGCTGCACGCCACTGCGGGCGGCAATTGCGGAAGCTTGTTGCTTGACGAGCCGTACAAAGGAGGCACCAACCGTGCCATGGCCAATCACTCCGATGCGAACTTGATTTGCAGCCATGCCTTCACGCTATTGGCACGGCGACCCCGATCTCTAGCGAATATCGAGTCTGGTGAGATCCTCATTGGTTTCACGACGCACAACAAGACGGGCTTTGCCATTGCTCACAAACACCACTGGCGGTCGAGTCACTTTGTTGTAGTTGGAGCCCATCGAATGCCCATATGCACCCGTTACTGGAGTCGCAAGCACGTCGCCGATAGCAAGCCGCAATGGCACAAGTGCCTCATTGATCAACACATCGCCGCTCTCGCAATGCTTGCCAACTAGGCGCACAACTTCAGTGCGATCGGCATTGGCCCGTGCTGGCAAAAATGCCTCATACCCACTGCCATACAACACCGGTCGTGGATTGTCGCTCATGCCGCCATCGACTGCAACATACGTGCGCACACCAGGAATGTTCTTAATAGTGCCAACCGAATACAGCGTGACAGCAGCAGATGCAACGATCGATCTGCCTGGCTCGACAAACACCGTGATGCCTTTGTTGAGATGAGCCGTTGCGCTGTGCAAGTGACTAGCCCACTCGGTGATGGTCGGTGCATTTTCCGACTCGACATATGCAACGCCAAGTCCACCGCCGAGCGTGACTTCGTCTACGCCAAGTTCGTTTGCAAGATCAACCATAATTTTTGCAGCCAGCGTAAAGTTCTCGGCAGCAAACACATTTGATCCGATGTGGCAATGAATGCCCATGAGCTGCACCGACGAAGAACCACGTGCGCGTTGAGCAGCCTTGCGAGCATCGCCATTGCCAAGATTGAAACCAAACTTCGAGTCGTCCTGCCCTGTCGACACAAATTCGTGCGTGTGCACATATACGCCAGGAGTAACACGCAACTGCACGCGCGGTGCCGGCAGGCCTTGAGCATGCAGCGCATCCAGACGATCGAGTTCGTCAAAATTGTCGACAACGATGTGTCGAACACCTGCCTCAATTGCGGTTCGCAATTCTTCGACACTCTTGTTGTTGCCGTGCATCACACAGTGACTTGCCGGCACGCCAGCATTGAGCGCCACAAACAACTCGCCACCCGTAGCCACATCGAGCAACAAACCTTCTTCGTGTGCGAGGCGTGCCATTGCAGTGCACAAAAATGCCTTCGTTGCATACACCACTCGCTCTCGACCAAATGCTGCTACAGATTCACGACAACGAGCGCGCAAATGCTCTTCGTCATACACAAACACCGGCGTACCAAACTCGGATGCAACATCGGTGAGTGTGCATCCGCCAACACTCATCTGACCATCGGGAGCAATGACGGCATTATCTGGCAACAAGTGCTTGGCAACTACAGTCACATTTGCTCCGGAGTCTCGATGCCCAACAACGCGAGACCTTGCGACATCACGCGCGCCGTAAAATCGCACAGCGCGAGACGACTCGTGCGCTGCTCATCATTTTCTGCGCGCATCACTGGGCAATGCTCATAAAAAGCGCTGAATTCACTGGCCAAATCATACAAATAGGTGCACAAACGATGCGGGCTGTATTTGTCGAGCGTGTCCCACACCGCGGTGTCAAACTGCAACAAGCGCAATACAAGTGCGCGCTCGGCTTCGTGCCCAACAACAGGTGTTACACCACGAACGCTTGCACGATCTACGCCAGCCCTGCGGAAAATACTGCAGATTCGAGCATGGGCATACTGCAAATATGGCGATGTGTTGCCATCAAATGAGAGCATGCGCTCCCAATCAAACACGTAATCCTTAATCCGATCCGTCGACAAGTCGGCGTATTTAATCGCTCCGATGCCCACCTGCTTGGCAATTGCATTGTGTTGAGCATCCGACCAATCAGGGTTCTTTGCTTGCACCGCATCTTTGGCGCGCTCAACAGCTTCCGTCAAGAGTGCATCAAGCTTGACAACTTCTCCGCTGCGACTCTTCAAAATCTTGCGATCACTGCCAAGCACGTTTCCAAACGCAACATGCACCATCTGTGTAGTTTCGGGGACCCAACCGGCCTTGCGCGAGACAACACCAACCATCTCGAGATGTTGGGCTTGTGGCGCACCAACGATATACAAAATAACCGTTGCGCCAAGTCGTTCAACACGATCTATTACACATGCCAAATCGCTTGTCGCGTAGTTGTAGCCACCATCTGTTTTGCGAATGATCAGAGGCAACGGTTCGTTGTCGCGGTTTACGAAACCATCAACAAAAACAACTTCGGCGCCGTCACTCGTCTCGAGCATCTTTGCTGCGTCAAGTCTTTCGACTACTTGGGCCAACAAGTGGTTGTACGCACTCTCGCCCATAATGTCATCGGCGGTGAGCAAAACATCAAGCGACCTGTATACGCGATCAAAATAGCGAGTGCTCTCGCCCACCAACAACTTCCACATACGTAACGTCTCTGCGTCGCCACCCTGCAGCAGCACTACTCGTGCACGTGCGCGTTCTTTAAAACTTTCATCGGCA
>CAXNIQ010000126.1:0-4321 GCA_964202465.1 Ilumatobacteraceae bacterium | reverse complement strand
GGCCGAGACATTGAAACAACAGTCGCACAAGCCGTCGGTTCTGCTCTTGCCGACGCACTCGAGACACTTGACCAGCGCGCACAACGCGACCGCCAAGACTCGATCAACCTGGCGTCCGACCGTGTTGCTCAGGCCAGTGGTGAACAACTGGGTCGCCGTGCCGAACAGATCGACGCATCTCTCAAGGGTGTCCAAGAAAGTATTGGTCTGCGAATACAACAGATGGACGACGAGATCAAACGTCTGCGCGAACAAAACGCCGAAAAGTTTGGCAGCGTCGACAAAGCAGTAAGCGACTTGCTCAAAAGCACGGGTGACCTCAACAATGTGTTGTCAAGTTCTCAAGCCCGTGGTCAATGGGGCGAGCGCATGGCCGAAGACTTGCTCAAGGCCGCCGGTCTTATCGAAGGTATTAACTACGAAAAGCAAGACACCATCTCTGGCGGTGGACGTCCCGACTACACATTTCTGATGCCTCCTGATCGAGTGCTGTATATGGACGTCAAGTTTCCTATGGACTCTTACACCAAGTTTGTGAGTGCCACAGACTCTGGCGTTATGGCTTCATTGAAAGCCGACTTCATGAAGGCCGTGCGCGACCGCGTCAAAGAACTCGAGCGTCGAGACTACGTCGTGTCAACCACCCAGCAGTCCCTCGACTATGTGTTGTTGTTCGTGCCCAACGAAAGCATCACTGGCTTTATCCACGAAGCAGACCCATCACTCATCGACTGGGCTCTCGAGCGCAAAGTCGTGTTGTGCTCGCCTCTTACCTTGTATGCATTTCTCGTTGTGGTGCGTCAAGCCACCGAAAGTTTTCACACCGAAGAAACCGCCGCCCAGATTATGCAGATGATGGGCAAGTTTCGCAAGCAATGGGAGTCATACGTCAAGTCGCTCGACAAGGTCAAGCGCAACTTTGACAATATGCAAGAAGAACTCGATGATCTCACTGTTGGCAAGCGCTTTAAAGGACTCAACCGAGAAACCAAGAAGATGGAAGAACTACGCAAGCGTCAAAACATTCCCGAACTTCTTGCCGGCGACGACGAAGTTGTCGACAACGACAATGACAACGACTCCGATAGCGACGACGAATAAGGCGAACCACTTCTAGTACTGTGGCATCATGATCACCGAAGGGTTTGGCACATCGCTCCTCAATACAATTAATGACCCATATGTACACAAAGTGCACCTGTTATTTAATGAATGGTGGAAAGAAGCGAGTCAGAAAGCAAAAGACTCGTATGTCAACATCATCAATCAAGATCCTCACTTTGCCGAGTTTGCCAGTGGTGCTCTGTACACCAAACCAATCGACTTGGATGCCGCCGGCACCCTACCAATGGGCACAGTCGGACGCGCCTATCACGACTGGATAGTGGACAATAACTTGATCGCAGCGATCATCACTAATTACGAAGCCCTACACGACTCTCTCATTGATGCGGGCAAGCTCGATGGAATGCCCGACGAGATGAAGCATGCAGTATTGCGCTCATACCAAACACACGACTTCCAGCATGTAGTTACTGGTTACGACTCGAGCCCATACGGAGAACTTGCGCTGCAAGCGTTTGGTCTTGCCCAATTGCAATTTCCATACTTTGCCATGTGGCTGAGTGTCACAACGACACGTATGACCTATATCAACCCAAACTCGATTACGTCAGCAATGGATGCCATCAGCGCTGGGTGGACACTCGGTCGCAACGTTACCAACATCCAGTGCGAACGCTTCGAGACTATGCTCGACCGACCACTTGCCGATGTGCGTGCACAGTATGGATTGAGCGGGACTCCGAGCCTTACGGTCTAGGTTATTCCGAGCGTAGAGAGGCGCCCGCCTGCACGATTGACTCGAAACCACCGAGCACATCGCTCACGTCCACAAATCCCGAGTGCTTTAGAAGGCTTGCTGCAATCGATGAGCGATACCCGCCTGCGCAGTACACAACGGTAGGCAAATTGGGGTTCAATTCGCTCAGCCTGTTTGGCAATTGAACTACAGGAATATTGAGCGCACCGTTAACCGCACCCAGCCCAAACTCGCTCGCATTGCGCACGTCCACAATCTGTAAACCCACTACCGACTCGTTGCGCTGCACAAAGTCTTGGGCTGTCAAACGCGACGACTGTCGCACTGACTGTGGAGAGTTTTCGAGGTCGGCCACATCACACCAGCCAACCACTCGGTCATAACCGATTCGTGCGAGGCGAACTTTGGCTTCGAGTTCCTGACCGCCTTCGGTCACGATCACGATGTCGTCGTGCGGTGTGACGACTGCACCTGCATATTCGGCGTAGCGACCCGCAAATCCAACATTAATCGACCCAACGATGTGGCCGGTTGCAAACAACTGTGGATCCCGCGTGTCAATAATGACCGCACCTGTCGAGGAAAGGTTGACGACTTCATCAACACTCAATCGTGTTGGCGATGCGTGTTCGTCGAGCACGGCGCGCTCTTGGCTATTGAGCTGCGCATCATAAATGAAATAGCCAGGTGCCGGTGGCTGTCCTTCTGTCACCACATCTATGAAGTGATCAATATTTGTAAATTGCAACGCATAGTTCGTGCGTCGCTGCTCTCCTATTGTTGACATCGTTTCGGTTGATAAATTTTTGCCACAAGCAGACCCTGCACCATGTGCTGGATATACGCGCGTACTATCGGGCAGTGTCAGCAGCTTGTCGCGCAACGATGCAAAAAGCAAATGCCCTAATTCGTTGGATGTCTTGCCAACCGATACAAGCAGGTCTGGCCTGCCAACATCACCGATAAACAGCGTGTCTCCGGTGAGTACGCCATATGGCATTTCATCATTTGCGTGCTCGTACACAACGACCGAAATTGACTCTGGCGTGTGACCTGGCGTGTGGCGGATCTCGAGCGTTACGTCGCCGAGGTTGTATCTCTCTCCGTCAGCAAATAACCGTGCTTCAAACTTTGGTTGCGCGATCGAACCATAGCCAATCTTCGCTCCAGTTGCCTTGGCCATCTCGAGATGCCCAGAGAGAAAGTCGGCATGAAAGTGCGTTTCGAGCACGAGCTCGATGGTGAGACCATGTTGCATCGCAAAGTCAACATATTCCTGCACATCACGACGTGGGTCGACAACTACTGCCCTGCCTGTTTTGTCATCACCAATCACGTAGGACGCATGGGATAAGCACTCCAAGTAAAACTGTTTAAAGATCATGTACAAAGTCTACACATACCCACAGGGGTATGTCTAGACTGACACCATGAACCTAGACACAGATACCCAAGATGCCCTCCTGCGTCGCCTTGCGCGCGTTGAGGGCCAAGTGCGCGCCGTACAAAAGATGATCACCGATGGACGTGAATGTCGTGAAGTAATTGCCCAAGTGTCTGCGGCCTCAACTGCACTTGATCAAGTTGGGTTCAAGATTCTGTCAGTGGGAATGCAACGTTGTCTTGCCGACCCGAAAAAGGCTGGCAAAGAAGGATTCACACTTGAAGAAGTTGAAAAACTTTTTTTAAAGTTGGCGTAAACATATGACTCAATTTTCAAACAACCCGAAGTGGAATGAGCGTTACGCGTCAGAAGATTTTTTCTATGGCACCAAACCCAATGATTTTTTAGTTGAGGCGACTACCCCACTCAGCCGAGGTCGAGCGTTGTGTTTAGCCGAAGGCGAAGGCCGCAATTCGGTGTGGCTAGCAAAGCAAGGATTCGATGTGTATTCGGTTGATCTTTCAGACATCGGCGTTGCCAAGACATTGCATCTCGCTGCATCACAAGGCGTCACCGTGCACGCACAAGTCGGCGACCTCGCAGACTTTGTGATTGAACCTCAATCGTTTGATCTCATTGTTTCGATCTTTGCACACACGCCTTCCGCGCTTCGTCGCTCTCTACACCAGCGAGTGGTGAATGGACTTCGCCCTGGAGGCATATTCATCCTCGAGGCCTACAGACCCGATCAGATTCCACTAGGTACCGGCGGCCCAAATAATCCCGACATGTTGCTCACTGCAGATATCTTGCGCACCGAACTTATCGGTCTCGAATTTGATCATCTCGTTGAGATCAACCGCAATGTAGTTGAAGGCGCTGGACACTCTGGAGTAGCAGCTGTGGTGCAAGCAATCGCCCATCGCATACCAGGTACGTCAAACGAGAAATTCAGCACTGAATCTATTTTGTAACCATCGATCAACTTGCGCCCGCCGAGATCGGGCAATTCAATAAGAAATACAAGCCCCACTACTTTCGCTCCAAGACTCTCCACCAGTCGGATGAGCTTCAAGGTTGCCAAAGCACGGGAGCTGTGAAATTTATCCTGATGT
>CAXNIQ010000125.1:0-4370 GCA_964202465.1 Ilumatobacteraceae bacterium | reverse complement strand
AATTGAAGTTCCAGAGCGCTTTGTTCGCCGCCGCACAGGAGTCGCCCGATGATCTGGGTTGTACTTGCCGGAACTTGTATCGGAATTGGTGTGGTCATGCTCGTATTGCCGACGACTACTCGCAGGGTGAGAAGTTCACTTGGGGTTTCGCTTCCGAGAATGCAATTGCAACTGCGCCAGCACACAACCGATCGACACCGTACAGATTTGGCATTGACCGAGCGCGTTGCTCAAGACATGGTGGTGCAAAAACTTGTTGGAGGTTTGGTCGGTTGCTTCTTTCCGATCGCATGTGGCGCGTTGCTCACGACGATCGGCGGAAATCCTTCCACGAGCATGGTGTTGATCGGGTCGATCGTCTGTGGTCTCTTGGGTTTTGCATTGCCAGATCGCATGCTGCGCAACACGGCCCAACGGCGTCGCAAGAGCTTTCTGCATGCCTTTTCGAGTTTTCTCGATCTCACCAATGTATTGCTGGCAGGGGGTGCTGGCACCGAAACAGCACTTTTGGCCGCTGCCGATGCTGGCGATGGGTGGGCGTTTGAGCAACTGCGCAATGCACTGGTTCGCGCTAGAAGCTCGCACCATTCTCCATGGGTCGAACTCGCAGCATTGGGCGAACGATTCAACCTGACGCAAGTCATTGAAGTTGCGGGCAGTGTGCAACTTGCTGGCGAACATGGTGCGCGCATTCGTTCATCGCTGTCAGCCAAAGCAGAATCACTTCGCCATCGACAGATGAGCGAGATCGAGGCATCAGCCAACTCGTCTACCGAACGAATGGGAGTGCCGATGGTGCTGTTGTTCTTGGCATTCATTGTTTTAATCGGGTATCCCGCAGTGACATTGATTGTTGGCGGATTATGAGTTTGTTCGCAGCACTGCACTTTTGTCGAACTCGCGTACACATCGAGGCGAGCAACAGATTGCTCTACGTATTCACCAACTAAACGAAAGAGGCAAGAGATAATGACATCACTAAAAAACACCTGGCAGTACTACTGGATCCGATTTACTGCATCGGCCGAACACGATGCCGATCGCGGGGAGGTAAGCGCAACAACAGTTGTCATGGCTGCAGCATTGATAGCTCTCGCGATCGTCGTTGGGGCAACCATCACGTCAAGGGTCCGAGACAAAGCAAACTCGCTCGATCTCGGCTGACATGAAAGTCGACAAGGGAGAGACCGTCACGCAGGTACTACTTGGTGTGCCGGTGGTGTTTTCTTTGTTGTTGATGGCAATACAAGGTGCTGTGTTTTTTCACACCGCCAACATTGCCTCCGTCGTCGCTGCACAAAGTGCTGCTGCTGGAGCAGCGGTCGACGGAGGTGTGTTGCCAGCACTTGATACTGCTGCCAGAGCAATCGCAGACTTGTCTGGTCAGTCATTTAGTTTGCCAGAGGCTGTTATTACGAATAACGAAGTAATTGTCACCGTGCGATTACGAGTTCCGCAAGTAGCTCCATTTTTCTCGTTCACTGTTACCCGTGTGGCTCACGAACCGCGCGAGCGCTACATCTCAGAGGTTGACCGATGAAACGCGACGAGGGGAGCGCCACAGTCGAGCTGGTTTTGCTCGCACCAATTTTGATGATCTTGGTTCTGCTTGTGGTGTATGCGGGCAGGGGCGCCGAAGTCTTGACTCAGATTCAACACGCTGCCGACCAGGGCGCACGCGCAGCATCGATGGCACATCCATCACGCATGCAATCTGTTGGCCAACAGTCTGCGTTGAAGGATCTTGAGCAAAACGGTGCAGCGTGTATTGATCCAGTAGTCAACGTGGCTTTCGATGATGAGTCGGCAATCCAAACGGTGCTCGTGGAAGTGGAGTGTGCAGTCAACAACGCAGGTCTCAATTTGTTGGGCGTGGATGAGCGTCGCTTACATGCCGAGTCAATTGAAGTGATTGATCGATGGAGGGTTGATTAGCCATGCAAGATTTGAAAAATGATTCTGGTTCAATTACTGCTTTTGTCGTGATGTTGACGATGACATTTGTGGCCTGTGCCGGCCTTGCTGTAGATGGTGGACGAATGGTGGCAGCCAAGGTTCAACTTGCAGATCAAGCAGAGAACGCCGCTCGCGCGGGCACTCAAGAGATCACTGGATTGCGCACTGGTGATCCACAAGTAGATGTTGAACGAGCAATCTCTACGGCTCAAGATTTTATGACACACCATGAGATTCACGGTCAGGTTGTTGCCACTGCGGCTGAAGTAACCGTGACAACAAGCCGAGTCGTTTCGATGTCGTTGCTGAGTTTGTTTGGCGTGGGGAGTCGACTCGTGACAGCACAGCGTTCGGCTCGCCCGGTGACGGACCCATGAAGCGGCTTGTGGCTCTTGTCGGAGGGAGCCTCTTTCTTATTGGGCTGCCACTTGTCATGATCGTCACGGGCATGACACCACCAACGGTTGCCTCAGGCCTTATTGACGCCATTAATGTGCGTAACCCAACGCAACTTGGCACGTATGCAGGCATGTTGGGGTTGTGGTCGACATGGGTGTGGGGTTGCGGTTCTGTCGTGATCGACATCGTGCGCACGTGGGGTCTACGACACGATCAACCAATGAGCGCAATGTCGAGTCGATACTCGCTGCTATTCGTGATTGCTCTATGGTCAATTTTGTTTGCCAGTAAACCATCGCCGGCTGCAGCGAGATCGGTAGAGATTGAACATGTGGTGGTTGCCGAGATCTCGACACAAGATTTGTTACTTGGTCGAATGGAGTTAGCAATCGGTAGTTCGGCAGTTTTCATCGCTGGATTGCTGACACACGTGAACTTCTTAAGAATGAGACAACTGCAACTTGCTCCAGCTGGTTCGTACATGCCGCCAATGTCTCAACGCGCAGCATTTACCTGGAGCGAGATGAGGCATCGCGACCAACCACAACAAGCACAGTGTCTCTTGTCAGCGATAGATTCGCTGTTTGCAGCGGGCTCTTGCGCGCAGTTGGTTGCAGTAAACGAACGGTGGGAAACGAGCGCATTGTCCGAG
Organism: Ilumatobacteraceae bacterium; assembly: GCA_964202465.1. GTDB lineage: Bacteria > Actinomycetota > Acidimicrobiia > Acidimicrobiales > Ilumatobacteraceae > UBA3006. The sequence goes on along the minus strand of CAXNIQ010000125.1, from coordinate 1,363 downwards.
TTTCAGGATGCCGCACAATCGCCGTTCATGTATGTACCACTTGGTAATGCAATTAATGAAACAGTGCTGCTTGCAATTGCTCCAGGCAGTCGCTTTGACATCGTTGCATGTGACATCGATCAGGCAATGACAGCGGCCCGACACTTGATTGCAGTCGTTCAACTGTCTGCTCACGCCGAGAATACCGACGTGATTGTTGAATCGGACTCAATTCATGAAACTTTGCAACTCTCCCACGATGTGTCAAGTAACAAATCCATAGATGGCACAGAGTCTGAGCCAGGTGGAAAAATCCGAATAGTGGTTGACGCGAGCGCAGATCCTTATGCCCCCGAAATTGTCGTCGATGGCGACGAAGCTGTGATCAAGATTTGTGTGACATCGAATTACCCGAACAGAATGCAACTTGATGCGTCTGGGTGGGTGCTGCTGCCACTCGGACAACATGTATCAGTGTTTGGACTGACCGAATTTGAAACAGCAGCTTTGGTTGATTTGATTGCCGAATCATCCAAGCCAGTACTGAGCGACGAACGACATGTTGCCCCACTACTGAATGACTGGAATGTGTGCGTGAGATTGCTTGGACCCGTGGATGCCGAAACCCGACGCGGGGCACCGATAGGTTTTGAAAAATCTAAATCGCTTGAGTTGCTTGCATGGTTGACCACACATCGCGAACGCCCTACACGCATCGCTGCTCGTACTGCACTGTGGGAGATCAGCGTGCAGGATGCAACATTCAACAACGTTGTTTCAGGTTTGCGACGGGGTCTCGCATCTGGCTCGGACGTGGAATATGAAGTTGAGTTACTGCCCAAAACCTTTACTGATCATTTATTGATCCATGGATCAGTGGTCACCGATGTCGAAGTGCTCAATGATGCTGTCAACACTGTGAAGAAGAGCGGCGACAGAGAATCGTGGCTTCAACTACATGATGCGCTGGATCGTGTTCGCGACCTACCGTTTGCAGGCACTGATTATTTGTGGCCAGATTCTGAAGGGATCACTTCCAACTTCATATTGACAGTGATTTCGGGCTCTGTAATGGCTGCCGAGCATGCGCTGCGACAGGGAGATACTGAAGGAGTTTTTTGGGCAACCGGCCAAGGCCTCAAGGTTTTGCATGGTCATGAAGAGCTCGTGGCTTTAAGGATGCGAGCATATGGCGAAGTCGGAGATAGGGCGGGAGTCAATGCCGAATGGGCGAGTTATGAGCGCTCACTTCTGCACGACTCATGGAGCGGCGGGTCTCCTTCGCCAAGAATTGTTGAACTCAAGCGTGAGTTAATCGGCTGAGCGCGAAGTTGATGTTCTGTACCAATACGATCAACACATGACCTCACAACCCCAAATAGTT
>CAXNIQ010000124.1:0-4392 GCA_964202465.1 Ilumatobacteraceae bacterium | reverse complement strand
GCGTAAAACTGATGATGCCCGCATTGCCCACAAATGCACTGCGCACAAATGGTGCGTTAATGCTGTCAGTGGTGGCGCGCAATTGATTGATCAACGATGGGCGAGTGATGCCGTCATCGGTGGTGATCGCCGCTCGAAATGTTTTGTGCGCACAGTGCTCGCTCCACGTTTGAGCAATCGTTTCAAGCTCGACGTCGGTTGGTAATTGGCCTCGTTGCACAAAATGCTGTTGCAGTGCGAGCATCTCTTGTGGGTCGAGAGCAAGTCCGCGATCTTTGTTAATCTGGGCAAGTTGCTGCTCGGTGGTGTTGGTATCAATCTGTACGTGTTCGACGTATGTGTTGGCAGTGGCATCGGCATCAACGAACGTTGGCGTGATCGATTCGTTGACGCTCCAGCGCTCGATGATTGGATTGGCCAGTAGTTGCGAGGTGAGTTGTTGCAGCTGTGCGTGACTGAGATTGCCTGTAATAACAAATCGTTTGCCGCTGGCAACACCCGTGATGGGCAGTGACATACGCGAGGCGAGACGCATCAGTTCGGTAGTTGTTGAGTCGGTAACACCAGGGTGAAGCGCGGTCTCAACTACGAAGTCGGCTGATGCAGATTCGGCATTCCACTGTCCCCGTTGCAACAAGGGTTCTACAACGAGCGACTCAACGAAGGTGCGCGTATCTTCGGTGATGTTGCCACGAAGAAAGATCAAGTCGGTGATTACTACGTCCTGAAGGTCTGAAATGCCCAAGTCGTGAGCCGCTCGAAGGATGCGCGCGGCCCGCGGATCGAGACCTTGGGAGGTGACGGAGATGTGTTGGGACAACAAAATAGATCCCAAGCCGCCTGCCACGACTGGATATTAGTTTGTGATCAGATTTTGGCGTGAGAAAGTGAACAAAAAGTTAAGCGAGATTGCTCACAGAAATTACAAAATGTTTAATGGCGAAAGTGGCGTGTGCCTGTGAAAATCATTGCAATGCCATGGCTGTTTGCAGCCGCAATCGACTCATCGTCTCGCTGGCTGCCACCCGGTTGGATGATTACTTGCACACCAGCGTCAATGAGCAGTTGTGGCCCATCACGAAAAGGGAAAAATGCGTCGCTAGCGGCAACACTGCCAACAGCTCGGTTGCCAGCTCGCTCGCAGGCCAGACGGGCGGCGTCTATCCGATTTTGTTGGCCGCCACCAATCCCCACGGCCGATCCGTCACTCACTAAGACAATGGCATTGGACGAAACAGCCGCACAGGTGATCCATGCCGTGACACAGTCGCGCATCTGGGTCGCGGTTGGTTGGACCGTCGTCACGACCTGCCACAACGTTGTGTCGACATGAACTTGGTCGGAGTCTTGCACGAGAAACCCACCCGAAATCTGGCGCACGTGGCGGTTTTGCGTTGTTGGTGCGGGTGACTGCAAAATACGCAAGTTTTTCTTAGCGGCCAAAATCTCGACTGCGCCCGCTTGATATGAAGGCGCAATGAGCACTTCGGTAAATACTTCGTTGAGATCGCGGGCCATTTCTATTGTTGCTTCTCGATTGATGGCAACGACACCCCCAAATGCACTCAGTGGGTCGCAGGCATGGGCGTTGCGGTAGGCGTTTTCGATGTTCTGTGCAACAGCAAGACCGCACGGGTTTGCGTGCTTGATCACGACTGCGCATGGCTCGTCAAACGACCATGCCAATTTCCACGCTGCTTCGCTGTCGAGCACATTGAGGTAACTCATTTCTTTACCGCCAAGTTGGCGAGTTGATGACCACCAATCTTTCGTGCCTTCGACGGCATATCGTGCTCCGCGCTGGTGTGGGTTTTCGCCATAGCGCAGCGTTTGTTCGCGTACGAGATCGAGCGTGATGCGTTGCGGCAATTCTGATGAAGTCGCTTCATCCGCTGCTGCCGTAGATGATGCAGTCGATGCAAACCATTGTGCAACTTGGGCGTCGTAGGCAGCGGTAGTTGCAAAGGCCTGTGCTGCAAGTTGTTGGCGCAGGGCAAGCGGCACGCTGCCATTAGTGCGAATGGCGTCAATGATCGCGTCGTACTGCGTGGGTTCGGTAACTACTGCTACGTGCGCATAGTTTTTGGCAGCAGCACGCACCATTGCTGGCCCGCCAACATCGATGAGTTCAATGGATGGATTACTCGAGAAGGGATAGAGATTAATGGCAGCGAGTGCGATGGGTTCGATGTTGTGCGTATGCATGTCGGCGACATGCTCTTTGTTGTCAATGTCCCCAAGCAATGCTCCATGAATCGACGGATGAAGCGTAACTACGCGGTGACCCAAGATCGCTGGGTAACCCGTGACAGTGGCGACATCGATGACAGGAATGCCAGCATCAGCAATCACTTGTGCTGTGCCACCGCTCGACAACAACTCCCAGCCGAGGTCGTGTAAGGCGCGCGCAAAATCCGCGACACCTGTTTTGTCGAACACACTGAGTAACGCGCGGGGCACTGGCTTAGTGTCGCATATTTTCGGTAGCGGATCGTGACTCGAAGAGCAAAGCACAGATGACAATGAAGATGCCACACCAAGCCAAAACCGATGGTCGCTCGCTGAGTACGACAGCGCCGAGCAATGTTGCCACGACAGGCTCAACCAAGGTAATCATCGTTGCCTGACTGGGCTCGAGGTGATGCAACCCGGTTGCATACGACCAATAGGCGAGCGCGAGCGTGACAACGCCAAGCCACAAGACCATCACGATTGCGTCTCGCTGGGTAAGCCATGAGAGGTTGACAAAAAATAATGTTGGCGCAAGCATGATCGAGGCGATACCAAACACACGTGCCATCGCAATTTCGCTTGGGATACCGCTTGCAAGAATGGTTTTGCTCCCAAGCGCAAAGATGGCGTACCCAAGCCCAGCGCACAGTGCAAGACCAACGCCCGACACCGTGACTTGTGCTTCGCTGCCTGATGCCACGATCAGACCCATGCCGAGAATGGCCATGGCAGTTGTCATGAGCCAGAGGAGCGTGGGAAGTTTGCGCGAAGTGACTGCCGAAATAACACCGGTGATCAGCGGCGCCGACCCAAGTGCAACAACCGTGCCGACCGCAACACCTGTTGATCGCACCGCACTAAAAAAAGCAGCGCCGTATAGCGCTTGCCCAAATGCCGTGAGAATCCATGTCGATGGAGTGATTGAGGGAGCAACAGGTTGGCTGGTGCGCCGTACAGAAGAACCAAGATGCAATCTTGATAATGCAATCAACACCATCGACCCAATGAAGAAGCGGATGGTGGCGACAGCGATTGGTGACGACGCTTCTGGTCCAAGTTGCTGAGCCGTGCCCGTGGTGGCAAAGCCAACGGCAGCAAGTACGACAAAGAGGCGAGAACGCACACGCAGAACCGTAGTTGGTGCATGTCCTTCGCCTGCTTCAGGGCGTCGGGGCTCGAAATTAGCCGCTTAGCCCAACGGTCCCCAAGAAGAGCACTATTCCAATAGCTGGGAACATTAACCAAAGAAATATATGCAACACGCGGTTCATTCGCCATGAGTCTGCAAGCGGAGCAGCAGTAATGCGAGCAGCGGCTACTACGAAGAAGTAGATGAGAGCGAAGAGAATAATCCGACCAGCGGTCGCAATCCCGTAGCCAAAGTCAGAACCGATATCGCGGGCAATGAAACCAGGAATGATCAGACCGAGCATGAGAAGCACGAGGCGAATTGGCCGCCGCCAATCGGTGCGCCCAGTTGCAAGCGACAAAGTAATCACCGTCGGCAACATAACGCCCCCGGCTGCTACAAAAATCCCAAGCGAGAAGATGACGGCGCCGACTCGAGTTACGTTAAGCCAGGATCTCGACCAAACCTTGCGAATGGCGAAAAGCACAGTTGAGTGAGCCGTGAAAAAAACGGTAAATCCACTCACGATAAAAATTGATCCTGCCCATGAGAACTCTGGTTCGGTTGAAATCCATCGCATCCATGCTCGAGCAATCACGCCAAGAGCGAGACCCCCTAGGGCTCCACACGGAATTATTAGGGATGGTCGTATCCGAGTCAACCACCAGTTCACTCTGTAATTTGCCTTGCTCAGGATTGTGTCATTCAATGAACACCCCCTAGTTGCTCACAGCATGCCGTAGGAGGCACGTTACTGTCGCACGATAACCTTTGGTAGATTTATTTTGCAGAAAAAATCTGGGCAGTCGTTTTGGAGAGCACCTGACTCACAAGCGGAATGCCCTTGCTCCTGTAGCTCAGTTGGATAGAGCGGCGGACTTCTAATCCGTAGGTCGTAGGTTCGATTCCTACCGGGGGCGCGAAATTAATGCTTGGGCAACGGCATGAAAACCACGCATTGTCTCGGCCGAGAGGTCTGATGGTGAAGCGCTTGGATATGTGGAGAAGCGAGCTATAACAGTGCTACTCGG
>CAXNIQ010000123.1:0-4398 GCA_964202465.1 Ilumatobacteraceae bacterium | reverse complement strand
CCAGAGGGTTCCGACAATCGGCAAACTGAACGCAGAGGCACCCGAGTCGGCCAAAATCAGAATCAAGACAAAGCCCATCACAACACCAAGAACAACGCCGACGATGGCACCAAACATGCTCGTGATAACGCTTTCCCAACGCACAGTCGTGCGCACCTGCGAGCGGGTCATACCGATGGCGCGCAACAGACCGATCTCGCGCCGACGCTCAAACACCGACAACAACAATGTGATGACAATACCGACAATCGCAATGATGATTGAGAGACCGAGCAGACCATAAATCAATCCAAGAATCTGATTGATTTGTCCCGATTCGGCATCAATGAATTCATCGCGACTCTGCAGCGTGCCAAGACCCTTGTCGATTGAGGCAGCAGCGAGGGCATCGTAGACCTGGTCGTTGTTTGCTCCGCTGGTGAGTCGAATATAAACGTTGGTATCAAACAAGTTGTTGAGACTTCCTTCAAACAACGCTCTGCTAACAACGTACGAGCCACCAAATCCGCTTGATGCAAATGTTCCCTCTACTGTGACAGTTTTTTTGATGCCGTCAGCCGTTGCAATATCAATGGTTGAGCCAATCGTCCACCCCTTGGCAAGAGCACGAGTATCACTGACGAGGATTCCATTTGCCGAAAGTTTTGACTGATCACCTTGCACCATGTCGAATGTGATGAGACCGCTTGCGGTTGCGGGGTCGATAATCACTACAAATCTGCCTGAGCCATCAAGGTTTACCGAAGTGAAACCAAGACCAGTTGCCTGTGCGACGCCCGGAATAGCAGCGAGTTCTGGAGCGAGCGACGGTGCGAGGCCGCCAAATTGGCGATTGGCCGAACTTACGATGTAGTCGCCCTGAAATTGATCGCCGATCGCAGTGCGCACTTCACTGCGCACACTTGCTGCAAAAACGGTCATGGCAGTTACAAGCGCAACACCGATGAGCACAGGTGCAGCAGTGCGAGCGGTTCGTTTTGGATTGCGCGCCGCATTTTGTCGAGCCATCGCACCTGTGACTCCACGAAGTTTTTCGATTGGACGACCAAGACCAAGTGCAACAGGTTTTGCAATTCCTGGTCCGATGATGAGTACGCCTGCAAAAACCAAGAGCACACCAATACCGAGCAAAATATTTGTTGCACCGGCAGCGGTGGCAGTAATGGCGCCAGCACCAAGCAACATTGCTACAACACCAATAGTTACGCGACGTGTAACGCTTCCAACATTCTCCAGTGCTGTATCGCGCAATGCGGCAAGAGGGGGTACGCGACCTGCACGAAGTGCAGGAAGAATCGCGGACAGAATCGTGATGACAGTGCCGACAATCATGGTGAGCACGATTCGATTTGTGCGAATCGTGAGACCGGTTGTTGGTAACTCGATGCCAAATGCGTTGAGTAATGAGCTCAAACCGCGTGACAACCCGATACCTGATAAGAATCCGAGCGCAGAGCCAAGCAACCCGATGATTAATGCTTCAACCATCATTGCAATAACAACTTGTCGCTTGTTGGCACCAATGGCTCGCAGTAATGCATTCTCTTTTAGGCGCTGTGCCGTGGTAATTGAAAACACGTTGTAAATCACAAAGCAACCAATACCTAAAGCAATGAATGAAAACGCGGTGAGGAACAGCGTGAGAAAGCTCAGTACGGCACCAATTTGGTCTTGGGTTTCTTTGGTGATCTGAGCACCAGTGATGGTCTCAAGTTTGTCGGCAGGCGATAACGCCGCGTTAATTGCGGAAGCTAGTTGCTCGTCACTGACAGTTCCGTCACCTTGCACCAAGAATGCATTGACAAAACTGGGCTTGAGCAAAAACTCAGATGCGGTTGGCTGATCGAACAAAGCGAATGTTGCACCACCTGGAGAACTGACATCGCCGTAGTTGGCAACGCCAACCATTGCAAATTCGCGACTACCTGTTTGGGCGTTGATGCGCACGGTATCGCCCAGCACAAACTTGCCCGCCTTGGCAGTTGCTTTATCCATGACCATTTCGGTTGGGCCGACTGGTAGGCGTCCTTCTTCGATATTCCACAATCCCGCAACGCTTGCTGAGACGATGCCACCAAACGTTGGTGGACCGTTGTCTGCACCAATGGGCTTGCCGTCTTTGCCGATGATGCGCGCATAACCCTGTACGTCTGGGGCAACAGCTTGCACACCCGGCACAGCGAGGACGGTTTCAAGTGCACTGATAGGAGCAGATCCACGTTGTTCACGGCCAAATTCGGCTTCAACAAAACTGGATGAACGAACATATGCGTCGACATCTTTAAAAACGTCGGAAAACAGTCTGTCAAATGTGGAGTTGAGCGTGTCAGAGAAAATAAATGTGCCGGCCAGGAAGCCTGTGCTGAGAATGATGGCAAGCGAGGTGAGAAACAGTCTGCCCTTGCGTGCAAGGGTCATTTTGAGTGACAGTCGGAGCACGGTGGTTATTCTCCGAGATGCTTGAGATAGTCAAGCACGCGATCTGGTGTTGGCTCAAACATTTCGCCAGCGATCTTGCCGTCTTTCAAAAACACAATGCGATCTGCGTAACTTGCGTTGACTGCGTCGTGCGTGACCATCACAATTGTTTGGCCAAGATCGCTGACCGCTTTGCGCATGAAGTTCAACACTTCGTGACCAGTCTTGGAGTCGAGGTTGCCAGTTGGCTCATCGGCAAAGATAATTGCGGGTTTGCTGGCGAGTGCGCGAGCAACTGCAACACGTTGTTGCTGACCACCCGAGAGTTCACTTGGTCGATGTGTAAGTCGATCGCGAAGTCCAATCGTGTCGATGATTTTGTCGATCCAAACGTCATCACCTTTTTGCCCGCCGAGTGAGAGTGGAAGGACGATGTTTTCTTTGGCGTTGAGTGTGGGGATCAAGTTGAATGCTTGAAACACGAAGCCGATTTGGTCGCGGCGAAGTTTGGTCAGTGCCTTATCGCTTAAACCACTGAGCTCAATGCCGTTGATTGCTACAGAACCGGTGGTGAGAGAGTCGAGGCCAGCCATGCAATGCATCAATGTTGACTTGCCTGAACCGCTTGGGCCCATGATCGCGGTGAAGTGACCCTTTTCGAATTGGATCGTGACATCGTCGAGTGCGCGCACTTCACTGTCGTCGTGACCGTAAATCTTGCTCACGTTTATCGCGCGTGCGGCTGCTGAATCTAAGGGGGTGTTCATACCCCTTAGTCTATTTCTTACTAAAATCACTTCTGAGATAAAGAGCCTGTGTTATGTAAGAAATGACTAAATTTGTTTTGCGTTTACTTTGGCTGTGCCAAGGTTCGTAGGTAGGGCTTGATTGTTTTCCAGCCACCAGGGAACAATGTTTTTGCCTCTTCGTCAGTAACTGCAGCGCCGATGATCACATCTTTGCCATCAGTCCAGTTGGCTGGTGTTGCAACCTTGAATTTGGCAGTGAGTTGCAGCGAGTCGATGACACGCAGCACTTCGTCGAAATTGCGTCCGGTTGACGCTGGGTAAGTGATGGTGAGTTTCACTTTTTTGTCTGGCCCAACGACAAACACGCTGCGCACGGTCATCGTGTCGTTGGCGTTTGGGTGAATCATGTCGTACAAGTTGCTGACCGTGCGATCTGAGTCACCGATCATCGGGAAGTTAACTGGCGTACCTTGCGTCTCGCCAATGTCGCTTTCCCACTTTTCGTGCGACTCAACGCTGTCGACCGAAAGGCCGATCACTTTGACGTTGCGCTTGTCGAACTCTGGCTTGATCTTGGCGACGTAACCGAGTTCGGTAGTGCAGACCGGTGTGAAATCTTTTGGATGGCTAAACAACACGCCCCATGAGTCGCCAAGCCAGTCGTGAAACTTGATCTCGCCTTGAGTGGTTTGAGCGGTGAAGTCTGGGGCAATGTCTCCGAGACGAACTGACATGAGGGGCTCCTTGGTTTGGTCGCCCAGTTGGGCAACTTGCTATGGGGCGGTCAGCATACCCAAAACCCGACCAGGCTTATCAACTTTGAGAGATGTCGATTCCAAAAGCCTTTTTGAACTCAATCTCGTAATCTGCGTCGCTCTCGACTGCTCCGAGTGTGATCCAATCGGCGTCGCTCATCTTGGCGCGACCATTAATGAACTCATGGCCGCCCCACGAACACGGGTATCGCAATTGGGGCGTATTGGTGGTGATGGCGTGATGAATCAGTGCGCCAACTTCGGTTGGGTCGGTGGCGTGTGGAATACCTGCGGCATAAAACTGCAACATGCGTCGGTAATGCGAGTCGTATGCGCCACTTGCGTTTGGTGCATCAAGATTTTTCATAAAAATCGACGACTTGGTGATGCCTGGTTCGATCATGACGACACGAATACCAAACGGTGCAACTTCGTGTGCAAGACCTTCGGTGAGTCCTTCAAGCGCCCACTTTGAA
>CAXNIQ010000122.1:0-4409 GCA_964202465.1 Ilumatobacteraceae bacterium | reverse complement strand
TTACAGCACAATTTCGGTGGGTTACTTATGGGTCACTTGTTTGGTGATCACCAATCACCAGTTGTCGGTGCGGCGCGATTCTTTCTTGTTGCTCTCGCGACGCTTGCTTTCAAGACGACGCTCAACTGATCCACGCGTAGGGCGCGACTTTCTGCGTGGCGGTGCTGGTGGCATCGCAGCAGTATCGAGCATGTCGTGCAATTGGGCCATACAGAGTTGTCTATTACGCCATTGGCTGCGACTTTTTTGAACAGTAATTCGAATCTCTGCGGGAAGCAATGCTCGTACGCGCTCGACTGCCAAGTCGGGGCCAGTTACCTCAGATGTTGTGACAGTCAAGGTGGACTTTGAGGAGGTTTTGTTGATGTGTTGGCCGCCTGCACCTGTCGAGCGCGCAAATGTCCAGTTGAGCGCGGCAAAAGGAACCACGAGGCCACGTGATGTGACGAGATCTTCATCGGCAGGCATAGGTATATTATGACGCATGTCAAGCCCTTGGTCGCCGCTACGCATGCGGGTTTTTCGTGCACTCTGGATTGCCGGCTTGGTGTCCAACGTTGGCACATTTATGCACATTGCGGCAGCTGGTTGGACAATGACGACTCTGACTGAATCGCCGACATTGGTAGGGCTGGTGCAAACAGCGTGGGCAGTGCCAGGTTTTTTGCTTGCACTGCACGCTGGTGCGCTTGCCGACATGATTGACAGGCGTCGCCTTATTGCCATCACGCAAGTTGTGGCCTTGATTATTGCCGGCGCACTTGCAGCGATGCAATGGAGCGATTTGTTGTCGGTCAACTGGTTGCTAGCTGGCACATTTCTTGAATCAGTTGCGCTCACCGTTTCGGCGCCAGCATTTATGGCTCTCACGCCCGAGATCGTTGATGTCGAACACTTGCCGCAAGCAATCGGACTCGATTCGATTTCGCGCAACATCGCTCAATCGGTAGGGCCAGCACTTGCTGGTCTACTGATTGCCCTGTTCAACCCCGGGGCGGTGTTTGCTCTCAATGCATTTTCGTTCATCGGCATCGTTTTTGTGGCTCAGCACTACAAATCGTCGGCGCCACCTATCGAGCGACAGCGGGGTGTTAATCACGCAATCGGTGAAGGTATCAAACACATTATTGGAGCGGCACATCTGCGCAACGTCGTCCTGCGACTCACGGTTGTACTCTTCGCCACGTCGGCTCTCACTTCAGTGATGCCGATTGTTGCGCGAAGAAATTTGGATGTGTCGGCAAGTGGGTTTGGTTTGTTGTCGGGTGCGCTTGGCGTTGGTTCGGTCGCGGCTGTGTGGGTGTTGCCACGATTGCGAGGTGCGATGTCGACCGAGATGGTCGTTCTCTGTGCAGCAGCCGTGTGGTCGTGTGGCACTGCGGTTTTTGCCAACACATCTCACATCTCCATTGCCATTGGCGCGATGTTGGTGTGCGGTCTTGGCACAATGGCCATGCTCACCACGATGTTTTCGACGTTCATGGTGCAGTTGCCCGATTGGGTGCGCGGTCGTGGTTCATCGCTCGCGATGCTGATGGTGTGGCTCGGCGCATCAATCGGCGCATTTGCGTGGGGGTTAGTTGCGTCCAAATACGGAGTCAGTACTGCACTGACCGCTGCTGCTGGCGCAAACATCGCTATTGCACTAATCAATCGTTGGGCATTACCTCTGAGAGCGGGTGACGGGGATCGAACCCGCATAACGAGTTTGGAAAACTCGGACTCTAGCCATTGAGCTACACCCGCGAAGGAACTTTCAGTTTATCGGTTATGGCCGCCTCACGCCTTGCGCATAAGGTTTGCCGATGGACTTTGTGTTGCCCCCAGAGGACGACCCACGCCGTATCACTGTGCGTCAGTGGATCATCGCGCATCCGAATCCCAGCGCACGCACTTTGGCCGACGCTGGATATGTGGCGCCGCATTGGCCGTCACCGTTTGGGCTAGACGCTGACCCGATTCATCAAATCATTATTGATGACGAACTTTCGCGCGCCGGAATCCGCAGGCCAGCCAACCCAATCGGCATCGGATGGGCTGGACCGACCATCGTGTTTGCGGGTACGGAGAAACAAAAAAGTACATATTTACCGCGGTTGCTCTCGGGTGAAGATTTTTGGTGTCAGTTATTTAGCGAACCAGAAAGCGGAAGCGATCTGGCCAATCTCTCCACACGAGCCGTTCGCGATGGTGATGAATACATCATCAATGGTCAGAAAATTTGGACGAGTGGAGCCCAATACGCGACATTTGGAATCTTGATCGCCCGCACCAATCCTGATGCGCCAAAACACAAAGGTGTTTCGTACTTCATCTGTCCGATGAATCTACCCGGAATTGAAATCCGGCCGATCAGAGAGATGACAGGAGGGAGCACTTTCAATGAAGTCTTTTTCACTGATGTTCGGCTACCTGCAGCCAACTTGGTTGGTGAGCAAGACGAGGGCTGGCGACTCGCCAAGGTAACACTTGGTAACGAACGAGTATCGCTGTCGACGGGTGGAGTGTTGTGGGGCAGTGGACCAACTGCTCTCGAGATGTTGGATGCGGTTCGAGCGCGCGGGGTAGTTGCCGATCCGATGATGCGGCAACGGCTTGCAGGCATCTATACCGAACATGTGTTGTTGGATCTGATTCGGATGCGGACTCTGTCGGCACGCTTGCGGGGTGAGCAACCTGGACCAGAAGCGAGTATCCGCAAGATCTTGGCTGACGAGCATGGCCAACATGTGATGGAAGTGGCAAGAGACTTGTTGGGTGCCAATGGAATGCTCAGATCAACAGGTGAGAAAAGTGAGCGCGGGCAACACACCGGACTTGGTGGTGGCGGTGGAGTAGGTATGCGGGAGCTCGATCACCCCGGTTGGTTTGATGGGTACATATTTGCTCGCTCGCTGACTATTGGCGGAGGAACCGGCGAGGTGCAGCGCAATATCGTGGCCGAACGTGCTCTTGGTTTGCCACACGATGCAGATGTGCTCTCGGGCATGACCTGGTCACAGACGCAGAAACAGCATACGAAGATCTAACTATTTTTGATTTTTTTGAGGGAGGAAAGATGTTGGAGATGGATTTTGCAACACTGTGGGAGGCGTATGCCGACGCCACACCCGATGTGTCGGCTGTGCTTATGGGCGACAAGCGTTTGTCGTGGCGCGACTATGAGATACGCGCAGCAAAATTGGCCTCTGCGCTCACGGCCAGCGGACTCGGGCCAGATGACAAGGCTGGCTTGTATCTCTACAATTCGACTGAGTATCTCGAGGCACAATTTGCATCGTTTAAACAGCGAGTTGTTCCAGTCAATGTGAATTTTCGTTATTTAGGTAGCGAACTCCAATACTTGCTGGATAACGCTGACTGCAAGGCGTTGTTTTATCACTCATCTCTGGCCGATCGCGTGGCACAAGTGGTGGCCAAGTTGCCCAAGTTGGTGCTACTCGTCGAGGTGGATGATGGACCAGCCACGGCAGTTGTGCCTGGCAAGATCGACTACGAGGACCTCATCGCCCGCTCTCAACCTGCAGCGCGCATAGAGCGTGCACAAGACGATATCTACATGCTCTACACAGGGGGCACTACTGGTATGCCAAAGGGTGTGATGTATCGCATGGGCGAGATAGCCCGTGGCTTTACCAGCAATGGAACTGCAGCCCTTGGTTTGACTCTCGGCGCAGACTGGCGTGCACTCGTCAACGATGTCGTTGCGCAGCGACGCGACTATGGCGACTTTGTATCGGTGCCATGCTGCCCTCTGATGCATGGGACAGGAATGTGGCTTGGTGTGATGATGCCTCATTGTGTCGGTGCAACAATTGCATTGTTGACCCAGCGCAAATTTGACGCCAATGAACTCCTCGAGTTAATAGAAAAGCAACGCGTCAATCTGGCCGTCATTGTGGGCGACGCATTTGCTCGGCCAATCGCCGATGCGTTAGATGCAGCCAAGCGCAGTGGAAAGATTTATGACCTCTCGTCGTTGCTACGAAGGACATCCTCGGGTGTGATGTGGACGATGGAGGTCAAGCAACGGTTGCTCGACCATGTGCCGCAGTTGATGCTTATCGATGGCATGGGTGCGACTGAGGGTGGAATGGCGCTGAGCATTACTTCGAATCAAACGCGTGTTGAGACTGCCAAGTTTTCAATGAATCCAACCACGAAGGTGTTTGATGACGATGACAAAGAAGTGGTTCCTGGTGATGGACGCACGGGTAAAGTCGCCAATGGAGGGCTTGTTCCGGTGGGGTACTTCAAAGATGAAGAGAAATCGGCACGGACGTTTAGGACAATCAATGGCGTGCGCTATTCGTTTCCAGGAGACCTCGCCACATTTGATGCCAATGGACAATTTGTTCTGCTCGGTCGGGGAAGTCAGGTAATTAACACTGCTGGTGAGAAAGTATTTC
>CAXNIQ010000121.1:0-4456 GCA_964202465.1 Ilumatobacteraceae bacterium | reverse complement strand
TGTCTTCGGCAGTTTACGGAATGTGCATCATCAAGAAGGGTGCATTCGGTGGAGCAGGTTGGGAAAAGACAATGATTTCGGCTGGCCCATGGAGAATGGTCAGCCACGTCAACACCGAGACCACAATGTACGAAAAGAATCCGTACTACTGGGACACCAAATTCAAGCCAGGATTCGACAATGTCGAGTTCGTGCAATTTGTGTCGGCAGCCACAGCACTTCCACTTCTCAAGACTGGCAAGATTGACTTCGTCGGTGGCATGGAAGCCGCTGACGCACTTGCTCTTGACAAGGCGAAGTTCACTGTCAGTTCATTGCCAGCAGGTGCAGGCTTTGCACACGTCCACATGCGCACCAACTTTGGTCCGTTCCAAGATAAGCGCATCCGTCAGGCTGCTGCACTCACGATTGACCGTCCTGGTTACGTGAACGGCGTTATGAAGGGCATCGGCGGCATTGTTGGTAACGACAGCGTCATGGATCCTTACGTAACTGCAGACAAATCAGTGCCACAGCGTAAGCAAGACCTTGCTAAGGCAAAGGCCTTGATGGCAGAAGCTGGTGTTCCAAACGGTTTCAAAGTTGACTTGTCAACTTGGGCTCGTGACGACATCAACAAGTACGCAAAGTTGATCAAGACTTCGTTTGCCAAAATCGGCATCAAAGTCAACTTGGTCATCGACGGTTCAGACGGTGGTTCGGCTGTGTACTACACATACGATCCGTATCCATCCATGCCAGGCAAAGTTAACCAGTTCGACAATCACTCATGGTTGGCTTCCAACTTGGGCATCGTTGACTGGGCAGGCCGTGGTGTTCCAGACCAGTACTTGATGCGTGAGTGGCGTTCAACCGGTGACTGGAGCGGCGCAATGCTCGACAGTCGCGTAATGGACGCAGCGATCGACGAGTACTTGACTGCTCTGACACCAGCTGCAAAGAAGAAGGCAAGTAAGAAGGTTCAAGAGGCTTCCCTCGACGAGACCCCTTACATCCTTGCTTACACGTCAAACCTTATTTCAGTAGGTCGCAAGAACCTTTCTGGAATGGTCGTGAACGGCATGGGTCAATTTGACGGAAGAAACGCAAAAAACACATAGTTTTTGCATCTGCAATAAGTAATAGTTAATAGGTACGGACGAAAGTCCAAAGAGCCAGGGCCCAAAAGCCCTGGCTCTTTTTATTTTCTAATTGAAATGTCAGTGAAATTTTAACTACACTTTTGAGAAATATGAAACGGTTCATTCTGCAGCGCCTCGGGCTTTCCGTCATCACGGTGTTCCTCGTGTGCGTCATCGTTTTCTTTCTCACGCATATTTTGCCAGGTGACGTCGCTCACCAATATTTGGGTAGAGGCGCCACCGAGGAAGACCTCATCGAATTTCGCCGCGTGTTTGAGTTGGATCGGCCGTTATTCTCTCAGCTCTTCACGTGGATTGGTCACCTCTTGCAGGGCGACTTGGGTCAATCGATGCAATACCGTGGACCAGTATCAGATTTACTTGTTCCAGCAATTCGCTATTCATCCAAATTGGCGGGTGTTGCATTTTTCGTCATCGTTCCTTTGAGCATTGCTGGCGGTGTGGTTGCCGCAATGAATCGTGGCAAAAAAGTCGATCGTTTTATCACAGTCGGCGGCCTTTCAGCAGCAGTGATTCCAGAGTTTGTCTGGGCAATTATTTTGGTACTCCTGTTTGGAGTGACATTCCAAATCTTTCCGGTGTCTGCGTTTCCAGAAGAAGGCGCACGCTCAATTGTCAACCAAGTTTGGCACTTGGTACTTCCATCGATTTCGTTGCTTCTCGTGCTGTTTGGCTATATCGCACGCATCACGCGAGCTGGCGTCATCGAGGCACTCGATTCTGATTACATGCGCACCGCAGTGCTCAAGGGTTTGAGTCGACGCAAAGCAGTCGTCAAGCATGTTCTTCGCAATGCATTGCTGCCAACCATTGCTGTCATCGCATCACAGGTCCCCTACCTCATCGGTGGGTTGATCGCAGTCGAGATCGTGTTCAACTATCCGGGCTTTGGCACGATTTTGAAAGGTGCGGTGGACGCGCGCGATTACTCAGTGCTGCAAGCAGGCGTCATTATCTCGAGTTTGGTGATTGTTTCGTTCCAACTCATTGCAGACGTCTTGTTCGCACTACTCAATCCACGGATCCGTCAGAAGGTTTCGGAATGACCGAGTCAACCGCATCATCGATTGCCGAAAAGTCAAATCTTGAGCGCAAGATCATCCGCCGCGAGCGGGTGAACTTGATCATCAAAGACAAGACGTTTTTGATTGGCACAACAATCTTGGGCTTTTGGTTGCTCATGGCCATTTTTGGCACATTCGTTGCCCCACACGGTGCATCCGACCAAGACTTTGAATTCGTTTCAGTCTCTCCTCAATGGAAATTTTGGTTTGGTACCGACGCCAACGGACAAGATGTACTTTCACGAGTCATTATCGGTAGCCGACTGATTGTTGTGATGGCATTTTCGGCAACCGCGCTCGGCACAGTTATGGGCACTGCTCTCGGTCTGGCTACCGGTTATTTCAAAGGCAAATTTGACATGATCGTGATGCGACTCATCGAAGCCATCTCAGCAATTCCTGTGTTGATCATTGCGTTGCTTGCGATCGCTGCCCTTGAGGGCCGTTCACCAACTCTCACCGTCATTGTCATCGGCTTCGTATTCACCCCAAACATCGGGCGCACCGTTCGTGCCGCTGTGCTTGGCGAATCCGAACTCGAATATGTTGCAGCCGCACGCCTGCGTACCGAGCGCACACGACACATTTTGTTTCGCGAAATTTTGCCAAACGTCTTACCTCCAATCATCGTTGAGTTCACTGTGCGCCTTGGCTACGCAATCTTCGCCATCGCAACACTTTCATTCTTGGGTGCAGGTGTCGAATACGGCTCACCCAACTGGGGTTCGCAGATTGCCGAAAACTGGGGCAACATCTATTCCAATATTTGGTGGCCTACTGCATTCCCCGCCCTTGCCATCGCATCACTTGCCGTGAGTGTCAACCTCATTTCAGACAGCCTGTTAGAAATCTTCGAATTATGAGCGACACACCTACACTCGAGTTTCGAGATCTTGAAGTTGCGTATACGGTTCGCGGCATCGACCGCGAAGTGTTGCGCAATGTCTCATTTTCTATTGCGCCTGGTGAGGCATATGGACTTGTGGGCGAATCTGGTTGTGGCAAATCGACTGCAGCATTTGCCGCAATGCGCTACTTGCCTCGCAACGGCAAGATCACCGGCGGCTCAATTTTGTTTGAAGGCCAAGACATTGTGGGCATGAGCTCACAAGACATCAACAACTTGCGCCAATCCGCAATTTCGATGGTGTATCAAAACCCTGCGACTGCTCTCAACCCGACAATTCGCATCGGCGACCAAGTCGCTGAAGTTTTTGCGCTGCAGGGTCTTTCGAAAAGTGATGCGTATGCGCAAGTTGAACAAGCACTTATCAGGGTGCAGATCGCCGACCCAAAGCAGGTAATGCGCAGATACGCCCACCAACTTTCTGGCGGCATGGCCCAGCGTGTTGTCATCGCCATGGCTCTCGCTTCAAACCCTCGCCTATTAGTAATGGACGAACCAACAACAGGGCTTGATGCAACAGTTGAAGCCGAGGTACTCGACTTGGTGCGCAAATTACGCAAAGAGTCTGGCACTGCAGTTCTCTTTATTAGCCACAACCTCGGCGTGATTCGCCACATGTGCGATCGCGTTGGTGTGTTGTACGCCGGCGCACTTGTAGAGCAAGGCGCAACCGAAGACATCTTCTCCAATCCGAGCCACCCGTACACCGTTGGTTTGTTGCGTTGCATCCCACGTGGTGGACTGCATAAAAACACCGACCGCCTGGACACGATCCCCGGCACACCTCCTGCGCTTGGCACTCATTTTGATGGCTGTGTGTTCGCAGACCGCTGCGCGTTGGTTGAGGACAAGTGTCGCACCATACAACCCGAGATGGTCGCGGTTGGACAGTCTCATGTTGCTCGCTGCTTCCACACCGACAAAGCAGTGTCGATGTCTCGCGCAATTGACACTGTCACGGTGAGTGTGAGCCAAAATCCAAATCGCGCAACAACTGGCACTCGCTTACTCGACATCGATCACCTATCAAAAGCCTTCACTCAAGACGGCCATGTGGTGCATGTTGTCAATGACGTTTCACTACAGGTTGGTGTTGGCGAAACGCTTGGTCTCGTCGGCGAGTCAGGTGCAGGCAAAACAACAATTGCAAAACTTATTCTTGGCCTCTACGGCTCTGACAGTGGCAGCCACGTTGTGCTCGACGGAAAAGATCTAGCTGGCACGCTTAACAAGCGCGATGTACAAGATGTCGGTGCTATGCAGATTGTGTTTCAAAACCCAGACCAAGCGCTCAATCGCCGTCACAGCGTGACACGCATTGTTGGTCGTGCAGTGCAAAAACT
>CAXNIQ010000120.1:0-4615 GCA_964202465.1 Ilumatobacteraceae bacterium | reverse complement strand
GCGGCATCTGAGTCATTGGCTAAAGCATTTGGCAAACTCGACAACATCGTCACAGCAACCGAAGATCAACTGAGCACCATCGATGGTGTTGGCCCATCAATTGCACAATCCATCATCAACTGGTGTAGCCAAAAGCAAAATAAGGCCATCATCACAAAGCTCAAAAAAGCAGGCGTCGACTTTGGCAACGTGCAGGTGTCGCAACTTGCTCAAACTCTTCTCGGCAAAGCCATCGTGGTCACCGGCAGTGTGGAGGGCTTTACGAGAGAAGAAGCCGAAGCAGCGATCAAAGATCGCGGTGGCAAATCACCAGGTTCAGTAAGCGCCAAAACCTATTGCGTAGTAGTGGGTTCTGACCCCGGTGCATCAAAAGTGACGAAGGCCAATGAACTCAAGATTCCAGTAATTGATGCAGCAAAGTTTCAGCAGTTGCTCGACTCGGGAACGATCTAACGCCCCTGCCAAAAAATTGCGACGACGACTGCCACGAAACCGAGAAGCGTCGCAATGCCGTCACGGTTTCTATGGGATATGAGGTCATCAAATCGGGTGTGAACACCGGCAAACTGCAATTGAATTAACTCGAATTGTTTTTCAAAAAGACCCATCTTGACGTCTATTGAATTGAGTCTCGTATCAACAGAATCGAGTCGAGTTTCAACAGAATCGAGACGAGTTTCAACAGAGTCGAGTCGAGCATCAATAGAGTTGAAACGTGCATCAAAAGAGTCGAATCTCCGGCTGGCCTGATCAAATCCATGAATTACGGCTACACGAAATTTGTTGAATTCGGCATCGACTCGAGCACCGAACAATCTGAGATCATGTCTCAGAATCGGCTTTTGGGAACTGTCATCGAGATCTTCGTTCATATTCGGTTGCAGTTCTGAGTAGGGGATTGATACTGGAATTGTTTGCATTGGGTTTCCCTTCGTAGGCATCTGATGCCATTGATGTGTACGCGGGGGAAGAAAATATGAACCATGGGGCGAGCATTACACAGCTCGCGCTCTGGCTGTCAAGTACTAAACAGTTGGCGGGGCCCAATTGGTCGCAGGTCGTGGAGCACTCGCAGCCGACTGCACCCGAGTCGTTGGATACTCATCGGTCATGAGTGCCACATAAGCCCGAATTGACATTGAGTATCGAGTGACCTTCAACAAAAAGTTGAACATGCCCTGTGGGTGACGCCCGGTAAACAAAATCGCAAACCACGACACCACTGCAACAAATATTCCACAAAAAACCAAAAACATGTACACAAAGAATGCTGGGATCACCAAAATAATCCGAAAGAAGTTAGACGCCCTGCTCGCTTCTGCTTTGTATTCAAATGAATAGCGAATAACATCATCGGCCGTTGGCTCGCCAAACGACGGCCATTTGTCATAGAGCAGTGCTCCGTATGACTCAACGCGAGCGGCATAACTCAACCACGAATTTTGCAATGTCCAGATGCCCTTATTGCGCTTACCAGTAAACAAAATGATGAACCATTGAACAACAGAAATGATTTGTGTCAAGTTGTCCCAAATGTTGAGCACTATCGCGTGCGGAATAACCAAGATCGCACGAAATGCAACCGTCAGTCGATTGCGTTGTGGAGTGTTGGTGATGTCGAGTGTGGGGCGGGTCATGTTGCAGATCCTACATCTGTGCGAGCACGGGGTGGATCCAGTGACTTGGCTCGAGCGTCGTCGTTAGCCACGCCACATAGTCACTCGGCAAGTCTTTAATCATCTTGCCCTTGTGCTTGCCAAAGGGCATCAAGCTCTCGGGCGATGTTTGAGACGCAATCACCAATAATTCATCTATCGATTTGCCCTCTTTGGCTGCAATAGTTCGCAACAACTCGAAGCATGCACCCACGTCGGCCATGGCTCGGTGTGTCGGCTCAACCTCAACGGCAAACATGCTGGCCAGTGTTTGCAACTTGTGATTCTCGGCCGTGGGGTAGAGCGCTTGAGCCAACCTCATCGTGCACAACGACGTTGCCTTCTTACAAAACGGAGCAAACATCGGCAAATCAAACGCCGCATTGTGCGCCACGACCAACACGTGCTCATCGGCAAATTTGTCGGCGTGCTCGCCCTTCAAAAACTCTTCGAGCGTGGGCATGCCCACCAACATCTCTGCCGTAATGCCATGCACCTTCTGAGCTCCAGGCTCAATGGGCATCTGCGGATCAATCAACGAGGTCACCGATTCCGACACCTTATATATAGTGTCAAATTCGAGCCAGGCAATCTCAACCGGCCGATACCCAGGCTGCAGGCCCGTGGTCTCAAAGTCGAGCACGATCATTCGATCAAATGTCATGTGGCGAGTCTATGGAGTTGAGTAGTTGGCACTGTGTCACAGTCCAAGTAGATCGAGGGGAATGACCGCGACGCCATCTGGTCGTCGGTAAGCATCGCGCCCTGTTGTAACAACAACGGTATCGATGCAGTTGTCGCCAAGTTGCGCACGGAGCCAATTTAGATTTGATACATCGTCATCAGTGACTACTGGTCCAATCTTTGCTTCCAACGCAAGCACTCCACCATCAGATTCAACAATGAAATCAACTTCATGTTGCCCACCTTTAGTTCGCAAATGGTTAACAGTGGCATCACAACTTTGTGCATACGAACGAATCGACAACGCGACAAACGATTCAAATAGTCTGCCCAACAAGTTGCCGTCTTTCGCAGCAGCAGATGCTTGCTCAGTTGTTGAAATGAGATCAGATGCATTTCTTCTCAATAGCCGCGCAGCAAGTGCTGGATCGACGAGGTGATGCTTTGGTGCAGAATTCAGCGATCGCAAATGGTTCTTTGTCGGCAACCACGCATCCAATGGATCAAATATTCGAAGGCTGGTCAGGAGCTCGGTATATTCGACTGTTGTTGTTTTTGCCGGTTTGTCATCGATTCCACTTGTGGCCGCGTTGCGGATCTTGTCCCATGAGGTCGTTGTTGCTGTCGATGCTGCGTATGCGCGCAACCATGCCTTCAGCGTTGCAGGCCTGCGCACCACAAATCCGACTTCTCTGATGTCATGGTCGACAATTCGGTCAATGTAACTGTCGAGTTGGCGAGTGAGTGCGCGGTCTGAAAGATGTCGCATGCCGGGGAAACCACCCGAGATGATCTCGTGTACATACCGCTCTAACGTCATTTCTGATTGGCCTTCAATTTTGGTATTCGTTGACTGCAATAGCGACGAGAATGAAATTGCATCACTATTGGGATAGCGCTCAAATAGGCACAATGGTCTCATTCGAATAGTTGTGATTCGTCCAGCACCCGAGTGAGTAGTACGGCCTGGTGCTGACCCTGTCAGGATAAATTGCCCACCTACTGGTTTGTCATCAACTATGCGACGAATCGTGTCCCACACTTGCGGAAGTAGTTGCCATTCATCAATGAGTACTGGGGATGAATCTTTGGCGATGATGTCGGGATTTGCGGCGATTAACGAACTATCAAGTCCAGTATCCAAACGTCGGACAGAGGCACACCGTTGTAATGCTGTGGCTGTTTTGCCCACACCTTTGGCACCATCCAGGAGAATTGCTGGAAGCTGTTCAATTAAGTCGTCAAGCTCGTTGTCTACTATGCGTCGGCCATAAACCATTGAGTTAGGTGCTTGGATATTCATAAGTCAAACGCTACCATTTGTAGATGTCAAACGCTACTGTTTGTCGTTCACAAACGCTACTATTTGTCGGTCGCAAACGCTACTGTTTGTCAGCCACATGCGCTCGAACATCTAGGCGGCGGCCAGTGTCGAAGGGCTCAAGAAGTAGGGCGAGCGCAGCCTCGTATCGGTGTGCGGCTCGATTGCTCCTGTGGCCACAACTCTCTCGCCAGTCAAGTCTCGTGCGGCTTGCAGCACCGCATCGGTCGACCCGCTTCTATCAACTCGCAAAAACAGCACGACGATCCCTTCCTCAACTTCAATATGCATCTCTGCACGTCGTGTGTCTTCCATAAAGTCACTCAAGACTCCGGTTACTGACCACGTTGCATTACTTAGTTCATTACTCATTTGATTTCTCCTTTGTTCGACCACATCGGTGGCGAGGTTCCTTCTTTTTCAAATAATTCTGGTTGGTGGTACAACACGTTGTTCACCTCATATTTAGTTGTCTTGAGAGATCGTGCCAACTCTCGTGACGATTGGGGAGCCCTCAAACGCAGCTCCAATTGAATTTGTAACAACCGATCAATCGGCTCATGTTCGCCCCGCACCGGAACAGACACGTTGGAGACTTCATCGTCTACAACTTCCCCTAGCTTCAAAAGCTCACACACATCTTCGTGCCAATGAGCAATCACGTATTCCAAATACTCTTTTGTCACTGAACCAAAGAATGGTATAAACCATGACATGAGCAGCATGTAGGTTCCATCGTCGCCCACGCTGAGCGCACCCGTTTCCGGGTCTTCCAGCACTTTTACGGTTCCGGCATGGCTGCCATTCCACCTATTGGCGTACATCAGTGGATCTTTGTCGATGGTGGTCATGGTCCCCAGTTGCATGTATTGGTAGAAGGGGACGCCATCGCCAAGATTGATGGTCCATTCAAGATCGTCCGTGACGACCTCGATAGAGACAAACCCATATTCGT
>CAXNIQ010000119.1:0-4644 GCA_964202465.1 Ilumatobacteraceae bacterium | reverse complement strand
TCCGTTGAATTTCGGTTTGAGGGGTGGCGGAACTGGCTGGATACTGCGGCAAAACGGTATCAGCAATGACCCTTTCTTCTAGGATCTGTGGCGTGGACACTCAAAAATTGCTGGTTGTCGCCTCGGTCGAGCGCACCGGGTCCACATTGTTGTGCTCGATTCTGCGTGGCACTTTGGCCGCTGGCACCCCAGTGGAATACCTCAACATCCACACCCAAAACTTTGTGCGCTTTCGCGAAAAATATGGGGTGCCAACGATCACCCCTACCCACCAACCGATGAGTTTCATACGCAAACTTCTTCGGCGATCCGCATGGCGCGACATCTCGTATTTTTCTTTGACTTCGTATCGCGCCTACCTCACCCGCTTAGCCGAAATCAATACCACGCAAAACGGAGTCTTCGGAATCAAAATGCATTGGAATCAATACAAGCGCCACATGCTCGACCTCGATCTGAGCGTCAACTATTGGGGAGTGCCTGTGCGCTGGGTGCGCATCATGCGCCAAAACGAGATCCGCCAGGCAATTTCATTTGTCCGTGCATCCCAAAGCGAGTCATGGAATAGCAACATGGAAGTGCAACGTGAGCCCATCTATGACGGCGACGCAATCGAAAGCGCTCTTGCTCGCATCGCTGATGAAAATGCTCAGTGGCAAAAATATTTCATCGACAACAACATCGTGCCACTCGACATCACCTACGAGCAACTGACCCGCGACATGGACGCAACGGTTCGTTTGGTGATGAACCACATTGACTCTCCGATTGATACGGTGCCTGCCCCTCAAACGAAGAAGCAATCTGATGCCACCTCCAAAGAATGGGCAGAACGGTTCGTGCTTGAGCACCCCGAGCACGCACACCGCGCCAACGTGTCAAGTTTGTAAGATAGAACGGTGAACACCAAACAGGTTTCCGACATTTTCGATCCAACAGCTTGGCGCGAAGTTGAAGGTTTCTCGTTCAATGACATCACCTACCATCGCGCACTCGCCCACGGCACAGTGCGCATTGCATTCAATCGCCCAGAAGTGCGCAATGCTTTTCGTCCGGCGACAGTGGACGAACTCTTTGTTGCTCTCGATCACGCACGCCAATCAACCGACGTTGGTTGCGTACTACTCACCGGCAATGGACCATCACCAAAAGATGGTGGCTGGGCTTTTTGCAGTGGAGGCGACCAACGCATTCGCGGCAAGGACGGCTACAAGTACGCCGACGGAGACACCGCAAGCACTATCAATCAAGGTCGCACCGGCCGACTGCACATACTTGAGGTGCAACGTTTAATCAGATTCATGCCCAAGATTGTGATCTGTGTGGTACCCGGTTGGGCGGCAGGCGGCGGACACAGCCTGCACGTCGTTTGTGACCTCACTCTTGCAAGTAAAGAACATGCTCGCTTCAAACAAACCGATGCCGATGTTGCAAGCTTCGATGGAGGCTTTGGTTCGGCATATCTTGCGCGACAAGTTGGCCAAAAATTTGCTCGAGAGATTTTCTTTCTTGGGCGCGAATACTCTGCTGACGATGCTCAACGAATGGGCATGGTCAATGCTGCTGTGCCCCACAGCGAGCTTGAGGTAACAGCATTGCAGTGGGCCAAAGAAATCAATTTGAAGAGCCCGACCGCACAGCGAATGCTCAAGTTTTCGTTCAACTTGATCGACGATGGCCTCGTTGGTCAGCAAGTGTTTGCTGGCGAAGCCACACGACTTGCCTACATGACAGACGAAGCAGAAGAAGGACGCAACGCTTTTCTAGAGAAGCGCGACCCAAACTGGGACGCCTTCCCATGGCAGTTCTAAATTAGCTTTTCGTGATTATCGAAGTCGATGACGCGTCTGACGAACGACTGAATGCATTTCGTTGGCGCGAACGACAACTCAACACCATCGCGCAACGCAAGGCCGCACAAGTTAACAACCTCGAATCAACTGGAATGTTTGTTGCAGAGGGCGACCTCGTTGTTCGCCGCGCACTTGCAGCAGGCTGCAAACCTTCCGTTGTTTTGTGCGACCCAAAATGTGCACAAGATTTCGTTGCCGACATTACCCAACATGGCGGCATCACCCTGAGCGCCTCGGCCGACATTCGTCGCGAGGTCACAGGGCTTGGTGTGCCTCTTGACGCAATCGGAGTATTCCACCGACCAGCACTGCGCGATGCACAATCGCTTATCAGCACGTCAACCCGCCTCGTCATTCTTGATTGCATCGACAACCCAAGCAATGTTGGTGCCATTGCACGAAGCGCAGTTGCCCTTGGATGGGATGCAATGCTGCTCGACACCACATCGAGCGATCCACTTACACGCCGCGCATTGCGAGTGTCGATGGGCACCACTTTCAACTTGCCATATGCACGAATCAAAGATATGCCAAGCACATTGAACGATCTTGTCCAGAGGGGTTTTGCCGTGGTTGGCATGGCACTCTCTCACCCTTCACGTCCTGTTGTTCCGATGACTCATGTGCACCTCGACGACACTCAGCCGCGTGCTCTTGTGCTTGGGTCTGAGCGACAAGGTCTCAGCCAATCCACTATCGATGCGTGCACAATCCTCACCTCAATTCCGATGGCACCGGGCATCGACTCGCTCAACGTTGCGTCTGCAACCGCGATTGCGTGTTACGCGCTCAAATAGTTTCTCTACGCGTATTGACCATGGCCGTAGAAGCCATCGCCATGTACTCCATCAGTTGCTGATGAACCGCTTCATTGGGCGAAAGTTCATCGACTGCTGCCATCATGTGCACCATCCAACGATCTCGTTCGCGCTCACCAATCACAAATGGAAAATGCCTTTGTCGCAACTTGGGATGTCCCCGCTCAATGCTATACGTGGTTGGTCCACCCCAATATTGCTGCAAGAAAAGTTTGAGACGCTCTTTTGCGCCGCTCAGGTCGGATTGCTCTGGGTACATGGGCAACAACACCTCGTCGGTAACTACTCCTTCGTAAAAACGATCCACCAACCGATCAAAGAATTGTGATCCGCCGACTTCTTCAAAAAGGCTCATGAACTAGAAAAACTCTGGTTCTTCCCAGCCGACAAATATGTCTGGCAGGTCTGTGCTGACAAGGTCGGTAAAAACTGCAGGACGCTTTTGCAAAAAGCTCATCACGCCTTCGCGGGTATCTGCCGAACGACCGCGTTCTTGAATACCCCGAGAATCAACACGATGTGCCTCCATTGGGTGCGAAGCACCAAGCATTCGCCACATCATCTGCCTGGCAAGTGCTACCGAAACGGGAGCTGCATTGTCAACGACTTCCTTTGCAAGTTCGCGAGCAACCTGCAATAACTCGGCTTGCGGATGAATGCTTCGCACGAGCCCACCGCGCAGTGCTTCGTCCGCCAAAAAAACACGCCCGGTCAGAACCCATTCTTGCGCTTGTGCGATACCCACAAGTCGTGGCAAAAACCACGACGAACAGGCCTCTGGCACAATGCCACGGCGAGCAAACACGAAGCCCATCTTTGCCGTATCTGAGGCAATACGAATGTCCATCGGCAACGTCATCGTTGCGCCGATGCCCACCGCTGCCCCATTGATTGCGCCAATGATTGGCTTATTGCACCTAAACATGCGCAGAGTCACCATGCCACCGCCATCACGGCGCACCGATGTTGCAGTCTGGCCACTCATTTTGCCATCACTAAAGGTGTCAGCCCCATGCGACAAGTCGGCACCGGCACAAAATGCGCGACCACTGCCCGTAACGATCACTGCGCGCACGTTGTCGTCGGCATCAATTTCGTCGAACACCTGCAGCAACTCATTCATCATGACGCCAGTGAAGGCATTCATCTTGTCTGGTCGATGCAGCGTGACCGTCGCGATATTGTCGCTCACCTCATAAATAATTTCTGTGTACATGTGCTCAGCGCCTTTGAATTTGAGAGTTATTACGTCTATACGGCTATAACACTATGTTTTTATACGTCTAGGAATCGTGAAGCCGCAATGGCCGACCCAACAGCGCCAACAAGTGCACCGATTGCAAGAATCATCAACATCACTCCCGTGAGATATCCCGATGGAACAACGAGCGAACTAATACCGGTGCCGGGCTTGAACCCTGCGACACCATTGGTCCATGCAGAGTTAAGCACCCAGAGCCCACCGCACGACGCAATACCGCCAAGAAGCCCATGTAACAGGCCTTCAAGCATGAATGGCACGCGGATAAACCAGTTGGTTGCACCAACCAATTTCATTACTTCGATCTCGCGTCGGCGCGCAAACATCGCGGTTCTAATGGTGTTCCAGATCAGACCCACTGCCACCACCAACAACACGAGTGACATCACCAACGTTACGGTACGCACAAATCGTGACAGCGTCGAGATCACTTGAAATTCGTCTTCTGCCAAGGCCACATCTTGCACACCTGGCAACGATCGGTATTGCTCACTCAAACTGCGCACGAGTTCGGGGTCTTGAGTGATTGGAACAACCTTGAATTGTGAAGGGATGTTGTCGGTTGTCAACAAACTCAAGGTGACTGGGTCGCCCACAAAAATACGCTTGGCTTCTTCGTAACTTTGTGTTTTATCGAGATATCGCAATTTGTCAACGTCAATGATTGTGGGAGCGGCCTTGATCGTTTGATCGATCAACGAGATCTGCTCTG